>CAYIRD010000039.1:0-8748 GCA_964365755.1 uncultured Gammaproteobacteria bacterium
CAGGGCGAGGGTTTTGGGTTTCCAAAAATGAGGATTTTATGGGATAATTTGCCGTAATGGGGTCAGAAAATAAAATCATCGATAATCAAACTCATAATAATCTCTATCAAGCCATATCCGATGCGATCGGAGATGATACGAATGGTCTTGATATTGAGGTTGGGTACTTTTATCTTTGCGGATTTGAACTATTGGCAAAAAAGCTCAATAAGCTCAAGGTCCGTATATTAGTCGGGTCATATATTGATCCAGACGCTATTCCGACCCTAATAATTGAAACGACGAAGAAATCATCAGTAAATCTTGACCCATACCAGCCTAGAAGTGTTCCTACGTCAAAACAGGAAAGGGTTAGGGCATTCGGCGAGGGTATAAAAAAACTTGCAAATCAAACGTCGATATTTGATGCGCCAGAATCGCAGGAAGCATACTCAATTCTCGAAAGAAAACTCGAAGATGGTTCTCTTGAGATTAAAATGACCGAAGAACAGTCTCATGGTAAGTATTACGTAATTCATAATAAAAATGCAGGGAAAGTTTTTATGGGCTCAAGCAACTTTACTTATAATGGTCTGATTGGACAGCAGGAGGTAAATGAGACATTTGAATCAGAAGAGAAGTACAGTGAATATTCAAATACGTTTTCCACTCGGTGGTCTGATGCGAGGAATATTGTCATCCAAGAAAAAGGTAAGTCGGACATGTTTTTAAGAAAAATTCGAGACGAACTTTGGATGAATGTAGTACCTACACCGTACCTCATGTACGTTCGACTTCTTGACGAGATATTTGGTGCCGAATATAAACTCGACGTGATTGGTGCATCGCAAGCAACACACGGACAATACATGGATCTTTCATATCAGACAGATGCCGTAAAAATGGCGATTGCACGAATAAAAAATTATGACGGTGCCATTATCGCAGATGTTGTCGGACTCGGGAAAAGTATTATTGCAAGTACAGTTGCACGAAACTGCGCAGATTTAAAAACAGTAGTCATTGCTCCCCCACACTTAATTCCAATGTGGGAGGATTATGTTGAAGAATTTAGGCTTCCGGGCGCGCGAGTCTTTAGCTCCGGAAAGATCGACGAGGCGTACGACAAATATAAAAGTACTATGGAGCCCCTCCTCTTTATTCTCGATGAAGCACACAGATATAGAAATGAGGATACACAAGATTATCAGCTACTTCATCAATTGACCCGAAGCCACATCGGAAATAAAGTCTTGGTGCTTTCCGCTACCCCGTTCAATAATGATCCAAAGGATATTTTCTCTCTCATCAAACTTTTTCAAACTCCCGGTGCTGCCACATTGAAGACGGTAGAAAATCTTTCTCTTAAGTTCACTGAACTTGCCAGACAGTACAGAGAGTTACGACGTTCTAATGCAGCCGGTGCAATAACTAAAGAACAGCGTCAGGAATTAGACGCCAAACTTGAGATGGTTGCCACTGAACTTCGACGTTTACTCGAGCCAATCATAATAAGGCGTTCTAGGATAGATCTTGAAAATATCACTAGATATAGAGAGGATTTGAAAGCAGGGAAAATTGAGTTTGCCGAAATGAGAGACCCAGCGCTCCGAGAATATGAATTGGGGGACTTCACTAATCTTTATATGGAGACGATTGATAGAATTGTGCCAGATTCAAAAATCGTAGGTGGCTTGACCGGTGCGCGATATAAACCAACGACTTACGCTCTGGACATTGCAAATTTTACTGAAAAATACCCCGCACTAGAGGATATTCGGACAGCGCAAATGAACGTTGCCTCATTTATGCGGAAACTTCTAGTTATGCGTTTTGAAAGTTCGCGAGCCGCTTTCAAAAGTACACTACAAACTGTAATTGAATCTCATAGAAAAATCCTTGAATGGGTTGAAAAGCGACAATTGGTTCCAATTTCTAAGAAAGCATATATTCCTTCGCCCGACGAGATACCAGAAGAAGATACTGAGGATGCCGAATCTGAAGATCAGATTGTACCCGCAGATACAGGCGTACCTAATAACAGAAAGATCGCATTTGTAAGTGTGAATGATCTCAAAAAAAGTTTTGTTGAAGATGTTAGGCATGATTTGAGTGTGCTCGTAGATATCCATGAAAAATGGTTTGGAGAAATATCGGCATACTCAACTTTACCCGATCCAAAATTGACACAACTTATTTCAGATATTCAATCACATCTAGAGACCGACCCAGAAAGAAAAATCGTAATTTTCAGCATGTTCGCTGATACTGTGCTCTACGTTGGAAATGAACTTCAGAAAGCTGGAATCCCTACATTTATCTATACATCTAAAAATACCAAGAATGATCGTAAAATTGTGAGAGAAAATTTTGACGCTGGGCTTATTCCATTTGATAGGCAAGCCAATGATTTTAAAGTCCTTATCGCGACTGACGCTTTGAGTGAAGGCATCAGTTTACACAGAGCAGGGAGGGTTATTAATTATGATATTCCCTATAATCCAACACGAGTCATACAACGGGTGGGTCGAATCAATCGAATAAACAAGAGAATGTTTAAAGAACTTTTCATCGATAATTATTTTCCAACTGAACTTGGTGAGGCGGAAACAAATATTCGAGGAGTTGCGACTTTGAAAATGAGAATTTTCAATTCCGTTGTTGGCAATGAGTCGCGTACTCTGACGAAAGACGAAGAACTGAAATCCTTCTTTATAGACGAATTTAAAAAGGCAACGGCAGAGGAAGAGAGTTGGGATACTCCGCATCGAGAAGCATACGAACAAGCACAGAGAGATAGTGCAGTCATTGAATCAGCAAAAAAAATACCAATGAGGGCTCGTATCGTGAGAAAGAACCAGCCGGTTCAGGTTGGAGTAGGAGTTGGTATCCGCGGCGAAAACAAAATATATGCTCTTGAAACTAATGGAGAGGCAGAGTTGGTCGATGCAGAAAAGGTATTGAATCATTTTGCGGCAAATCCAGAGGAGTTAGGTGAAAAGGCTGATGATCAATTTGGGGCTGTGTTCAACACTCTAAAGGAAAAACTTTTCGAAAAACCACCAATGGGACAAATGTCGAGGAATCGAACAGAAGTAGTACAGATTTTAAGAAGTGTCCGAGAATCTCAATACTCCAATTATTGTGATGATTTGATAAAGGTCGTCAGCGATCTTGATGACCTCTCAGAAGGTCAACTTAAAGCAATTATAAGACTAACAAGAGATACTTCTCTATCGGTAGATCAGCTAGCGGAAGCTATTATGGAAATAGCACCAGAACAGCAGGGTAAAGTTAGTCTGGATAGGCAAAATACAGAATCAAAAGCATCAAATCTTCTTCTCTTTACGCAAGAACACCGAATATGATTAATCCTCTGTTTGAGAACGCCTTTAGCGAAGATGCCTTTAGCGAATTCGTACAGAATCTTATTCCAAATCTTTCTTTTAGCAAAAAACTATCGGACTCTAGAACCGGCTTTAAATCTATTCAACAAATAGCTGAGGCCAGCGAAAGCAATCTAGACTTAGTCGTTTTCATTGCAAAACCAGAGCCGTCGCTCAATGCCCGGGTTGAAATAACAAAAAGTACATACGCGGTTCTTAAAAGTCACGCTCGTTCAAATGCGCTTGTGGCGTATATTTCAGATGATTCCTCAGAATGGCGACTGTCACTCATTACAACAAAGATTGCTAGGACGAAAAATGGAGTTAAAGAGACCGTTTCAAACCCGCGAAGATTTTCTTATGTTTTAGGACCAGAGGCGAGGGTGATAACACCGTCTAAGATGTTACAGGGTAGTGTCGACTCCATTAAAGACTTAGAGAGCCTATTTTCTTTGGCAGTAGTGAGTAAGGAATTTTATACACGAATAGCGACACAATACTCGAAACTTGTTGGAGGGACGCGAGGAGAGGGAAGAAAAGCTGTCCATTTTGAAAGGATGCTTGAGTTGGGGAATACAGATGACTCTATGCACGCAAATTTTGCCATACGGCTTATTGGTCGTTTAGTCTTTTGTTGGTTTCTGAAACAAAAAAAAGGACATTTGAACACTTCTCTCATACCCGCTGATCTTTTATCCGTTGCTGCTCTCAAAAAGATTGAAGACTATTATCATTCAGTATGTGTACCACTTTTCTTTGAAGTCCTGAACAAGCCACAGAACTCTCGACCCTCTTTTTTTGAGTATTCTAGTTTATTCGAGATTGTCCCATTTCTCAATGGAGGATTGTTCCAAGATCATGCGGAAGATAATCATAAATTTAATCGTATTACCGGAATGAGTGAACGGCGTGGTGTTGTGAAGGTACCTGATGTTTGGTTTTCTGAACTGTTCCAAATCTTTGAGGAGTATAACTTTACTATAGACGAAAATACTTCTATCGATACAGAACTCTCAATCGATCCAGAAATGTTGGGTCGCATTTTTGAAAATCTTTTGGCGGAGGTCAATCCTGAAACCGGAGCGAGTGCCCGTAAATCAACGGGGAGTTTCTACACTCCACGAGAGATAGTCGATTTTATGGTAGAAGAATCTCTTGTTGCTCACCTAAAGAGCAAAACCGGAATATCCGAAGAAAAGATACGTACGCTTTCTTCGTATGACTTAGAAGATGATACTTCGCATCCCGTAGATTCACATGACCGGAAACTTCTTATTGAAGCAATCCACGATACTACGGTTTTAGATCCGGCTTGTGGTTCGGGTGCGTTCCCAATAGGAGTGCTTCAACGAATAGTTCACATGCTCAGTGTACTTGATCCAGATTGTTCAATTTACCTAAGCAAAATTCCGCCGGAAGTGCGCCGACAGTTACAGAAACACAATCTCACCTATGTGAGAAAACTTGGAGTAATTCGAGAATGCATTCATGGAGTTGATATTCAACCCATTGCTACCGATATTTCTCGTCTGCGGTGTTTTCTAACGCTTGTTGTCGATCAACAAGTTGATGACAGTGCTCCAAATAGAGGAATTGAGCCACTACCTAATCTAGATTTCAAATTTGTTTGTGCTAATACGCTAATAAAGCCACCAATACATCAAGGACCAATGTTCGGTGACGAATTCGCAATCGCACTAGGAGAGCTTATTGATGAATACTTTGCGCCGGTTGATCAGATGCACAAATTAGAAACAGCAAGAAAATTACAACAACTAATTAGTGATAAGACCAAAAAAGAACTTGAAAATATTGTCCGGTCATTTAACGGAATTAGAGATGAAAATCATCAACGTCTGTTAGCAAAGAAAAAAGAGTCGGAAACTGATGAGCGTATACGAGTAAATAACTTATGGGGAAGTTATGAAAATATCTTTATGAATAAACCCGTGGGTTTTTTCGATACGAGATATTTTTTCCCTGCAGTGGATCGAAAAGGAGGTTTTGACATTGTAATTGGGAATCCTCCTTATGTTAGACAGGAAGAATTTACAGATATTAAACCTCTTCTAAAAGAGCAGTTTGGTGATTTTTATAATGGCAGAGCAGATCTATACACATATTTTATAGCTCGGGGACTAGTCTTACTCAAACAAGGAGGCATCTTGGATTACATTACCTCAAACAAGTTCATGGTGAGAGGGTATGGTGAAAATACACGAAGACTTTTGACACAAAAAGTTGTTTTGACACAGCTAGTAAACTTCGGCGAGTTACCAGTGTTTCAGGCGTCAGTGGATTCATCAGTTATGCTTGTAATGAATCGACCGCCTATCATTGGGGATAGAGTTGCTTTTGTACAAGCAAAAGAAGAAGCACATCTAAAAGATATCGGTTCTTTTTTTGCGGAGAGCAAGGAAACCATACAATTGTCAACTCTCGGATATGACGAATGGGCGCTCCAATCTGCGAAGAAAATTAAACTTTTGGAGAAGATCAAATCCAATAAGAATAGTCTCGGAAGTCATTTTAACAAGACTATCTTTGCTGGCATAAAGACTGGATTTGATGGTGCTTTTGTTATAGATGCAAATGAGAAAGAAAAGTTAATTGCCGAGGATTCTAGATGTATATCATTAATAAAGCCGTGGCTGCGAGGTAAAGACGTATCGAAGTGGAATGTCTCATTTAAGAAAAAGTATGTAATATATATTCCTTTAAACAAAGTTGAAATCGACTCATATCCAAGCGTCTTGAAACACTTATTACCGTTCAAGGAAAGACTTGAAAGTAGAGCGACGAACCAAAAATGGTTTGAAATGCAACAGCCACAAGAAAGGTTCACTAAAATATTTGACGGGCCAAAGATGATTTATCCCGACTGTGCCAAGGAAATGAGGGTTGCGTATGAGCAGTTGGGTGCATACGGCACTATGGCAATGTACTTTGTGCCATATGATCCAATCATCATGGGCATATTGAATAGCAAATTGTTTGATTGGTATGCAAGGATGACATTCGCTACTTTTGGAGACCCGTGGAATGGAGGAAGGATTATCTTTAAAACTATCTATATGTCGAAGTTTCCCATTCCAACTGTTGAAACGAAAATTGGGGAAGCAGTTAAGAAAAAAGTAGAACAAGTGCTCACTGCAAAAAAATCAAATCCAGAAATAAGTACAATTACTCTGGAAACAGAGATCGACAATCTTGTTTATAAACTCTACGACCTCACACCAGAAGAAATTAAAATTATTGAAGGAACAAAATGAATCTATGACCACAGGAGATAAGAAAAGAGAATTTATGCATCGGGAAGTATGTGCGCTTTGTTTTCTTGCGTCGTTTGGAATGGCACGCAGAATCCCTTTTTATAAAAAAGATGCTAACAGGGAAGCTATTAGGAAGTACATAAGAGATGAGCTTTGGGAGCTATCTATAAAATACTCACGAAAGGTCGAGGAGAACGAGCACATCAAAACTATCGAGACTTTTCAAAATGAGGTGAATAAGAAGTTTCTGGGAGCGTTAGCTAGAAACGGCCTGACTTTTGGTCGAGCTCAAAAACTAATCAACCTATACCTAAAATATATGTGGGTTTGTGGGTTCATAAAAGAGCCGCCGCAATGTCCAATAGATTCAATAATTATAAAAGAACTTAAGAAACTTGGTAGGGAAGTACGTGGTCTTAGATTTACGAATATGGGCAAGGACGATTACAAAAGGGTGCTATCGGAGATCAAGAAAATAAAGGGAGAGCAGTCAATCGCCGAATGGGAGTTGCAAGTATTTAATCGCCGGTAGTAAATTTATGGACCCAGAAATCGCACGTCTGATGGTAGAGCACGAAATCGACGAGGACGTCGCCGAGAAGGCACAGGAATTGATTGACGATGGGTTGGATGAGGACGAAGCTATTGAAATTGCAGAGGAGCTTTGATATAGTGACCGAGTAATGAACTACAAGCGATTTAGATAGCCGCCACGAACCCGCCTCATATTGCGGGTATTCGTGGCGGCTTTTCTATTTGCCTTCGTAGCTCAATGGTAGAGCGCACCCTTGAAAAGGGCGAGACAGAAGTTCGATTCTTCTCGAAGGCACACGCCTTTGTAGCTCAACGGATAGAGCATTTGCCCTCGAAGCAAAAGGTTGGAGGTTCAAGTCCTCTCAAAGGCACACGCCCCCGTATTTCAACGGACAGAATGCGCCTGTTCTACCTGCGCGACGGAGGTTCGATTCCTCCCGGGGGCACTTTTCTGAAGAAAGTGTAAAATGGCACTATGGCAAAGCTTGGAAACGATAAACTCGGAGCGGCAGAAATTAACTTCGTAGACTATAACTACGGGTATGTTTCATATAGCTTACGCTTGCTATATGGCGGTAAATCGCTCATCAATCCCGAGCTTCTTGCACAGGACCCTTTCCACTTTGACGAGTACGAAAAGGATTATCTCGTACCGTTTTTTGAACGACTCCTACAAGAGGACAAAAGCGCGGTATTCAACCCGCTTGAACCGGAGATACGGATCGAAGTGCATTTTTCTCCTGAGCTAGGATTGATAGAGGCCGAGGGAAAGGAAGGTCATTGGTATAGCGATGATTTCAAAAAGAAACTTAGAGTTGTTGACGAGGAGCGTGTGAAAGCCGGTGGCAAGCTACCAGATGACAGTTTTGTTTTTTACTTTTATGTGAACGAGCAGAAGCTCAAACCGTGGCGCGACAGCATTGGAGGCGCATACGGCGGATTTGTCCCTGCGATGGAAATAGAAGTATCAAGGGAAGATCTTGAAAAGTTTGTTGTGCAACTCAAGAAAGATTATGAGGAGTGGGAAATAAGGAACAAGGAGCAGATAGAATACTACGGACCAATGGCCTATGGGCGTAATCAAGTCAAAGACGAAAAGACTGCGTTATGAACTACGTTATCTTAATCATCGTCGCCCTCGCCGGTATCGCGCTTGGAATGTATATCGCGCGACGAAAAGCGAATGCCGGACTTATCGCCAAGCAAGTGGAGCAAAAGGCCGAGAACAAACAGAAGATTTTAACGTTCGTGCAAGAGCACGGCAAAATCCAAAACAACGATGTGGAGAAATTGGCCGGAGTATCTAACGCAACCGCCGAGCGGTATTTGGACGAGCTAGAGAAGGAGGGAAAGTTAACCCAGCAAGGCACCATCGGTCAAAATGTCTTCTATACCTTCAAGTAGCGATTAACTCAACCCGTTGAGCCATTCGCGCCAAGAAGGGCCCGGCTATGGGGTAGAATCTAGATATGCCCCCAGAAGAAAGCACTCCGCAGTCAGCCCCAGAATCGCCGAGCCCTGTCGTTGAAGCTTCTGTAGAAACTCCGACTGCTGAACCGGCCCAGAATGCCCCTGAA
>CAYIRD010000040.1:0-8646 GCA_964365755.1 uncultured Gammaproteobacteria bacterium
AACGGGATAAAAACCAGTAGGAACAAAGTCAAAACAAACAAAATATTGTCTGAAACCCACTCAATAATTTTCTTCATAATCTTAGGTCTTAATGACTTTCGAATAAGTATCGGTTAAGTATTTATTATTTATGATTTTGCCCAAAACCACAAGGGCAAGCGCCTTTGAAAAAAGCATCAATCCCACAGTACTATAAGAAAAAGCATTGCCATGCTTTTTATGGAAATACAATAGCCCTTTATAAATATGTTTAATTGCAAAGCTTCGGCTCGAGCTACCGTGCCCTGCATGAATAACTTTAACAGAAGGCTCAAAAATTACTTTCATACCCTCTTTTTTGGCTCTATAGCAGAATTCCATATCCTCCACGTACATAAATAGATTTTCATCGAATCCACCAAGCTTTCCAAATAAATCTTTTCGAACTGCCATAAATCCGCCGCTCACAAAATCCACTTCGCATCTCTTATTAGGTGAAGTTCTTACTCCTAATGCTTCATCTAAGCCTAATGTGGTAAGAAAAACTTCGAATGTTTTTAAGGATCTTCCGGCTGATTTTTCAGCTCTTCCATTTTTTGTCAAAATCTTTCCACCAATCACTCCAACTTTAGAATCTTGTTCAAATAAGGAAATTAAATCTTCAATCGAACCGTTTTTCCATTCCATGTCAGGATTAATAAACAAAAGATACTCTCCTTTTGCCTCCTCCGCTCCAATATTAATTCCCTTCGCAAACCCCACATTTTCCTTATTCTCAATAATTTTGACTTTTGCCTTTTGAATTAACTTTACTGTTTCGTCAGTCGAGTTATTATCCACAACAATAATTTCATAATCCGAACCCTCGTTAAATTTGGCAATACTCTTAAGAAGTCTCTCGATGTAATTTGCTGAGTTATAAGTGAGGATAACGATGGATAATTTGGGAGCCATGAATTGATTATAACACCACCGCTGTCTCTCTACCGCTCGCGGCCGGGCTCCTTCGCCCTTCGTCGGAGTCGGGGCTCAGTCCGCCCCATGTTGCTCTTCCCATATTATGGCTTAACAACTAGCGGAACCAAGCCGCCCTTCCTAATTTGTATGTGGGATTTTTAAGTTTTCTTTCTCCAATAACTTTTGCTGGAACCCCGCCTACTACTGCATGGTCCGGAACATCCCGTGTCACAACAGCTCCCGCACCTACTACTGCTGCATAGCCAATTTTCACCCCGGGAAGAATTATAGCCCGAGGCCCGATGAACACGTAATCTTTGATTTCGACAGGCTTAAGAATTACTTCTTCGACTTTAGCAAAATCAGGAGAATTAATGTTATGCTGTGAATTGTAGATCATAACCTCGGATGCGATGTCTACATGATTTCCAATTTTCAAAGGTGCTCGGCCATCTAAAACTGCATTTTCTCCTACAATAGAGTCCTCACCTATCGAAATTTTACTTGCGTCATAAAAAACAGCACCCATATGTATAGTAGAGCCTTTACCAATTCTCATGCCCTGAACTCTATAGAAGAACCTTCGAACATGATGAGAGGGGATATACCCAACGGATCCAAGCAACATGTTGTCACACTCCAAGAGTATTGCCTTAATTCTTCGAAGTATTTTTTTAAACATTTTTGTTAAGTATTCAGTATTCTGTATACAGTATCCAGTATGATTTTGCTCAATACTGTATACTCGATACTCTATACTGACTCAAGTACTTTGAGCACCTGTCTTGCTGATTTTTCCCATGAAAATTTTTTCACTTGTTCGCGCCCCTTTTTTATCATATTATCACGAAGTTCTTTGTCAGAAAGAACCTCGTCAATCTTTCGGGCAATTTCATCCACGTTCTCGGGATCAAAATAAACTGCCGCTTCTCCTCCGGCTTCAGGAAGAGAAGAAACATTACTCGCAAGAACCGGGCACCCATATTTCATTGCTTCTAAGATAGGCAGACCAAACCCTTCATAGAGACTAGGCAGAACAAAAAGTTCAGCACTTTCGTAAAACGCCGGAAGCTCTTCGTCGCTCACGCTTTCCAAAAATCGAACACGATCTTCAACCCCGTATCGTTTCGGCGCATCTAAAATTTCCTCGTATTTCCATCCCCGCCTCCCAACAATCACAAGTGTAAGATTTTTCCCCACCCCCGAGGTGGGAGCGCTTTCACCTCGGGGGTGAACAACGCGAGAAAAAGCTTCGACCAGCCGCACTATATTTTTCCGAGGTTGTAATGTTCCCACAAACAAAATGTATGGTTTTTTGACTCCGTGTTTTTCGAGGGTTTTCATACTTGATACTTTATACTTACTACTTAATACTTCTCTAACACCAAGGTAAGCTACTTCTACTTTAGCCTCAGAAATACCGTACTTTCTGATTATATCACTCTTGGAACTCCGGCTAATGGTGATAATTTTACGAGCAGATCGAATAGAATGGCCGCCCCAAACATTGAGCTGAAATAAGTCTTTCTTTTTAAAAAGCTCCGGGAAATACTTATACGAAATATCTAGGACTGAAATTACTTGCGGAGTTTGTATGAATAGCGGTCCATAGTGAGTTGGTGAGAAAAAAATATCAAATTTCTCTTTGCGGATCGCAGGGCTTAAAGCAAAAATCGTCCAAAGAGGCCTGCTCGGTAATATATCGTACTGCCACCCATCCCGCTCCTTTGGCATATCTCGCGTCGGCTCGACCGGGAGGTAGATTGTATATTGATTCTTCTTGTCAAGTTTCTCAAGTTCTGAAAGCCATTCGAAAGCAACCAATGAGCTTCCAACGCGATTCGGTAAACCGTTCGAATCGTAACCGAACCTTGGAACAACTGCTTCAAACCCATTTACTCCTATTCTCATATTAGTATTCAGTATTCTGTATACAGTATCCAGTATGATTTCATGTTGCCAGAATTTGGTGTCTGTGGTTTTTCATACTCTATACTCAATACTGAATACTCTATACTGTTGAGATTCCGGGATATATGACATGTACTTTACTTTCGTCTAGCCCAAGAATTTCAATGGCATCGTTTTTTGTTGATTCTGAAATACAAAATACGATATCGGACTCTTTTTTTACCCAGGACAATTTTCTTTTTTGTATCGATACAATTTTTTGATCAGTTTCCTCAGTATGTTTATATACAATAAGATCATATATTATCGTCGCTTTTTTCGCTCGGGCTGGAGGCTCGGACCAATCTGACGATATAAAAAAATCTATCTTCCCAATGAAACTTTCGATTGGAACTACATGAAGCTTATTCCAAAGCAGGTCTAAGGCAGTTGGCGGCAGTTTAAACTTTTTAATTCGGACATTTCCCCTTTTTATACCACTCTCAAATTCTCCAGGCAAGTCTCGTCTCAAAGAAGAAAAAAATAAAACAAACTCATGCTTGTCGTTTTTTACAATTTCGCGAATAAGATTCGAAAGATAATTTGCTACCCCAGTATTGCCATACGCAATCTGACTCACATCAATTCCTATTGTCATTATTCAATTCTATAACTTTGCTTTGAACCAAGCAAATTTGTATAATTCGGTATATGTCAGAAAGAAGATTTAACCCGCCCAAGCCAGAGGACGTTGCTATAAGAACAACCGGGTTTCCCAGAAGATTTGAAGCAAATCGATTATCCGGGGAAGAACGACTATTGTCAGGAAATTTCGAACCTTTTAAAGGATTCAATAATGAGCGAGAATCGAATGTTTATGCCTTTTACCTGGAACTAACGCCTGAGTCGCAAGAAGAAATTATGGAACGCGTGGTTGAACCAATGCGCACCGTTGCACAGAATAACGGAATCGAAGCCGTGTATCCAAATTATGGGGATATATATCCGCATGTAACTTTTGACGCAGCAAGGTTTGTTAATCTTGATCCTTCCCAAAAACAAGAGCTTGCTACTAACCTTGACCATAACCTATATTTCAATATGATCGCAAGAATTCTCGCAGGTCTAGATTTTTCCATGGATACCTTGGTAATCGCGCCTTCCTCCTATATCTGCACAGGCCAGTTTAGTTCTGAACTGTATCCTCTTGAAAAAGCAAGAAGACTAATAGAAAAAGTTTATGGAAAGTCTGGGCTTGAAACAATAGATTATAGAGATATTTTCCATTCCTCTGTTGCGAGAATTACTGGGCTTCCAGAAGACAAAAGTCATCTTAGAGATTTCAAGAATGAAGCGGAGGAAAAAGTAGTCAAAAAAATAAAATCTTCACCAATATCAATATCAGTAGCTCGGGCTTTCAGGAGCTTGGCAATAGATTTTGAACAAAATAGCGGCGGAAAAATAGCTTGATCAATTATTTTTTTGCCTTAAGTAAATATAATATAACAGCGAACAAGAAAAAGGCGGCGGCGTAGTAGACTAGTCTTTGGGCGGTAAAGAAAACCCAAAAAGAAAAAAGCGGAATAGATAAAATAAGACATATAAGACCGGCAATAACCAGCCACCGAGGATTTCGCTTATAAATTAAAAATAGTGCTGCGATAATAAAACCAACGTCCTGAATCTTCATTCTAGGTAGAAGGGGACGGCTTTGTTTTTTCTGACCTTCCCATTTGCGCTTTCCGCATGCTTTGCGCTAGCCACTGCCGCCGATACAAGGTGGCCTATCATCATATGAACATCTTCCAATGGACCATAGTGATTTGTCTTCGCAATTATGGATAAGTCCGCTATTTCTGCGAGTTTTCCACCTGTTTCAAAACCTGTTAATCCAATTGTTTTTGCACCAAGTTTCTTTGCATATGAAACTGCGTTTAAAACATTTTTAGTGTTGCCGCTTCCAGAAATTGCGATTACTACATCATCTTTCTCGACTAAGTTCCTTAACTGCTGTAAAAAAATATCATCATAAGATAGATCATTTGCATAAGCCGTCATTATCGCAACATTATCTGTTAAGGATACGACGTGAAGCCTTTTTTCATTTCTGTCATAAACCCGCGCAAGAGTCCCCTTTCCCAAATCACATGCTATATGAGAAGCAGTACTTGCTGATCCTCCATTCCCCAAGATATATATTTTCTTATCATTTCTATAAGCATTCATTATGAGCTCAATCATTTGTTCGAGCGGCTGCTTTTCAAGCAAAACTATACACTTAATAACTTCCTGGAAATAGGAATCAATGAAGTGAAGAGCTGATTCTTTAAAATTATTTGCTTTTTTACTGTTGTCCATTATTCGCTGACAAAAATAATTTTACTGCCTTGAGGTTCAAATTTAAAATCATGAGGCTCTAAACCTTTCAAACTATTTAGGATTTTACCATGATATCCCTGCTTTGCATAGAGCAGCAAAAAGCCCCCACCACCCGCACCCAATATTTTTCCACCCTCTACCCCATTTTGCCTTGCTTTCTCATACCATCTATCAATTTGTTCTGATGTAATACCATGCGTCATCTTGCGTTTAAGTAACCAACTCTCATGAAGTAACTGTCCAAACTCTACTATGGAATTGCTGTTTAGAAGTCTCTGCATCTCATGTGCCAGAGATACCATTTGAATCATAATTACTCTTTTGTCCACATCTTTTCTCATATTCTTGCTTTGCTTTGCTAAAATCCTGCCGCTCGAACGAGTTATCCCTGTATAAACCAGTAGACAATTTTCTTCTAATTTATGCTTAGTTTCGGGAGAACATATAATAGGGCTTACATCAACATCACCATCGGAGAAAAACTGGATAAATTGTAATCCTCCATAAGCTCCGATATACTGGTCTTGCTTACCAATCGGATCTTTTAAAATTTCGATTTCTACCTCGCAGGCTTCTCTTGCAAGTTTCTCAGCAGATGCATATTTCCCAACATATGCATACAATGCGTTAAGTAATCCTACTGTATAAGAGCTTGATGACCCAAGCCCTGTACCTTCTCCTGGGATATCAGACATTGAGGTTACTTCTATCCCCCGATCTATCCCCACCTTTCTTAGACATTCACGAATAAGCGGGTGTTGTATCTGGTTTGCGTGGTCAACGTTCTCAGTTTTTGAGTATGAGGCGCGAATTCTTTTATCAAATTTCTTGTTTACTGTTATGTAGATGTATTTATTAATTGCTGTTGACACCACGGCACCAGGACTTTGTTTAAAGTAGGCAGGAATATCGCTGCCTCCGCCAATAAAGCTTATGCGGAGGGGAGTCCTGGAAATTATCATTTGTGAAGTATTTTTTCTAATTTATTTAATCTTTCCGGTGTTCCAAAGTCCATAATTAATTCTTCCGTATTATAACCATATACTCGGGCATTTTCACCAATCAATTTAACAAGAAGGTCTTTCTCAAAATCATAAGGAGTTTTTGGAAACAAATGTTTTTTTATTTCGCCTGACACTAAGTACATGGCAGCCAGATTATATGGATTTTTAGGAATTTTTACATGAGGTTTTTTTAATATTTTTACAATTCTTCCGTCAGAATTAAATTCTACAAGATCAGAGTCCTCGGGGTGGCGGCTTTCGTGAATAATGGCAGTAACTAAAGCTCTCTTCTTTTTGTGATATGCAAGCATTTTTTCAAAGTTAACAGTTGTATAAACATCCCCAAACAATAAGAAAAAATCCCCAACTATATAATTTTGTAAAAAATTTATTGCACCGCCTGTCCCAAGCGGTTTTTTCTCTTTGAAAATATTTATTGAGAATTGAAAGTTTCTCTTTTTGATATATTCTTCAATTTCATCACCTAGATACCCTATTGAAAGAATTATGTTGCGGCAATTGTTAATTTTTAAATAATCCATAAGGTGGTCCAAAAAAGGTTTTCTTAATATTGGAATTAACAATTTTGGTGTCTTTGGATAAATTGCCTGCATCCTGGCCCCTTTTCCTCCGGCTATAATGACAGCCTGCATATCGTCCTGATTTATCATTTTCAAAAGTCCGTCCTCAAGCTTAGTTTTGGGTTCCCATCCCAATTCTCTCTTTGCTTTTGTGTAGGATCCATACTCTTCATCCATTTCATCCTGTCTTAAAAGTTTTTTATTTACCTTGATTTTTATTTTAGTTCCTATTTTTTTCTCAATTAACCTAACAATATCGCGAGCGCTAGACCCAACTCCTGTGCAAATATTATAGACAGACAAACCCCTAGTGCCTTTCTTTTCGATTGCACGGACAAAAGCATCTATAACATCATCAATATAAACATGATCCCGTTTTGCTTTGATATCTCCAAGATGTAGTTTGTTTGATTTTTTAAGCTGATTGATAATCGTCGCGATAAGAAAATTTTCTCTCTGCCCCGGCCCATAGACCTGAAAGATCCGAAAAATAATAAATTCTTTTTGATTGTCGTTATAAAAATCGATTAAGTTCTCAGTGATCATTTTGGACTTGCCCAAAATGTTAAGAGGATTTGTAGGATGATCCTCTGAGATTGGGAGTCGAACAATCCTCCCATATACCTTTCCTGTAGAAGCGTAGAAAAATTTCTTTGCGGTTCTTGATTTTATAAAAGCGTCTAGAACATTTTTTGTTCCCAAAAAATTTGTTTCAAGAGTTTCGAATTTGTTTTCGACAATATCTTTATGTGACGTTAAACCTGCAAGGTGAATAATAACCTCTGCTCCACGAACTTTTCGTTCGACTAGTTTTTTATTAAGAACACCACCATTATTATTTTCAAGTCCCTCCACATAATATCCGCGTTCTGTTAACTTACGCGAAAGATGCTGTCCGATAAACCCATTTACTCCAGTTATTAATATTCGCATGTTAGTAACGCCCTTGGTCGATAAAATCCCTCCAGTAATCTAGGATTGACTGTATAGTATCGGCAAACTTTATCTTGGGTTTCCACCCGGTTTGCTTTTCAAATTTATCAAATTTACCGATTAACAATCGAAGTTCGGTAGGCCTGACTCGATCTTTTTCAATTGCGTATTTTATTTTCTTTTTCATAGGCGATAAGCTGATTAATATTTCAAGACATTCTTTTATCCTATGGATCTGGTCTGAACCTATTAGATATAACTCTCCTGGAATCCCTTTTTCCATTGCAAGGTGATACGCATGAACCACATCTCTCACATCAATAAATGTTCTTTTTGCCGAAAGATTGCCTACTTTTATTATTGGTCCCTGTAGTCCGCGCTCGATTCGAGCAATTTGGTAGGCAAATGAAGCAAGCGCTCCAAGAATGTCTCTTCTTGGACCCTCATGATTAAATGCACGTGTTCTAATAATTTCGAATCCATATGAAGCTTCATATGCTTGACTTATCGCATCTTGCGCGACCTTACTTGCCGCATATAAATTTACAGGGGCAAGCCTTGTTTCCTCTGTTATAGGTATTGAGTTTTTTGGAACGTCCCCATATTCTTCCGGCGTACATGGAATTAAAATTCGAGGTTTTAATCTAGTTGTGCGGAGTGCTTCGAATAAATTGATAGTACCTATTGCGTTCACCTGCATATATGCTGACGGCATATCCCAAGAAGGAGTTACCCATGAAAGCGCGCCCAGATGATAAATATAGTCAGGTTTTGAAATTTTGAGAACTTTTACGAGGCTTGTTTGATCAATAAGGTCGCCGTTTAGAAATTCTATTTTATCTAAAATGTGATTAATGTTACGAAGTTGAGAATTAACTCTTTTTAATCCAAATATTTTATACTTTGTGTTAGCAAGTAAATAA
>CAYIRD010000041.1:0-8580 GCA_964365755.1 uncultured Gammaproteobacteria bacterium
ATTCCACTGGAGCTAGTGCTAGTAGAATTTTGTCTAGAGCAGAGGACAGAAGACAGAACACGGAAAACAGATGGCAGAAATCAGAAGACGGAAGAAAAAGAAAAAAATCCGTCTTCCGTCATCCGTGATCAGTCCTCCGATGTCCGTCATCAGTCGTCCGGGACGATGTTTGCAACTAATGCAAAATCTGATAATTTTATGGCAGCACTTTTGACATCTGTCAAGCGCGATAATCATTCGATTGCCGGGATTTTACGTGGATGCAGGCTTGTGGGTATTGATAAGGAGAGTGTTCAATTTGAGACAAAATATAAATTCCACAGAGATCGCCTGAGCGATCCAAAAACTCAATCTATTTTAGATACCCGAGCCTCTGAGATATTAAAAGAGAAAGTCCATGTGGTTGTAAATCTAGTAGAGAAATAGATATAATTGATGTGTTAAGGGTTAGGTCCGCCGACGTTTAGGTTCGTCTCATGGTCTACGTCCATGCAGCCGAAACTTCACTTTGGCGGATGTAAGAAACTGTAAGACTTCCCACGTATGGGATCGTCAACAGTTTCTAACAAAAGAGGTGATTCTAAAATTATGTTTAATCCATTAAAAGGATTAGGAGAAATAAACGAATTAAGAAAACAAGCACAGCAACTTCAAAGTGCATTGAAGGAGATTCTTATTACTGAGGAGCGTGGCCGCGCCCGCGTTGAGCTATCAGCCGACATGAAGATTCATTCGGTCAAAGTAAATGATGAAGAGATGAACGACCTTAGAGATGCGCTGAATGATGCAATTGAAAAGGCTCAAAAGAGAGCAGCGCAAAAGATGCAAGAAATGGGCGGCCTAGGCAGCTTATTTGGTAAATAAGCTGACATTTGACAGTTGACAATTAACAATTGACCGAATGCATTTGGTTACATGTCACTTGTCACATGTCAATTGTTATCTATGGTTATTGTTGGGGATTCCTCAAATAAAAATCTCTCGGAAAACATTGCTTCAAAACTTGGAGTTGATGTTGTTTATCCTGAAATTACAGTTTTCCCGGATACAGAGCAAAGAGTTAGGATTCCAAAAGAGGTTTCAGGACAAAGGGTTTATCTTCTTAAATCAATAACGCCACCAGTTGACAGCGCAGTTATGCAGTTGACATTTCTTGTTGATGCACTTATTAAGAGCGGAGCTGATAAGGTAGTCGGAGTAATCCCATACATACCTTATATGAGGGCAGATCATATTTTCAGAACCGGTGAGGCAGTGCCCTTAGAAATTGTTATCAACATGATTCAAGATAGTCATCTCAACGAAATAATCATAGTTGATCCTCATTCCATAAAAATCCCCGAAATGTTTAACATCCCTGTCCACGACCTAACAGCTCTGCCGTTGTTTGCTGATAAAATAAAAGAGGTCGAATCAAATTCTAAGAATATTACCATAGTGTCGCCAGACATGGGGGGGATCAGACGCTTAAAAATTCTCGACGAATTATTGGGTGGCAATATTAATCAAGTGGTCATAAATAAAGACCGAAATTATGAGAGCGGAGAAGTTAAGGTCGCAGAATATGAAGGCAAAATTCAAGGGAAATGTTTTATTATCGATGATATTATTTCGACAGGCAAAACTGTGGTTCAGGCGATAGATACCTTAGATCAGGATGGGACACAAGCGGTTTATGTTTTTGCCACGCATCCAGTTTTTAGCGAAAACGCGAGCGAGCTCCTTTCAAAGTCAAAGGCTGAAAAAATCTTTGTTACCGATTCAATTCCCGTTCCTCCTGAGAAGAGATTCGCAAAACTTGAAGTGCTATCAATTGCGGAATTAATCGCCGCAGAAATTAAAAGCTCCTCTTAAATACTATTGTCAACAAATGCTTTTGATGATACACTCACTTTTATGAGGTATTCGAAATTATTTGGTAAAACAGTCCGCGATGTGTCGGCGGAAGAGACATCTGTTAATGCCAAACTTTTAATTCGCGGAGGATTTATTCGAAGAGAAGTTGCTGGAGTATATAATTATTTGCCGCTAGGGCTTTCTGTACTAAATAAAATCTCAAATATTGTTCGTGAGGAGATGGATAAAACGGGAGCCCAAGAACTTGACCTTTCATCTCTTCAAAATAAAGAGAGTTGGGAGAAAACAGGTAGGTGGAATAGTTTTGATGCGCTATTTAAACTTGAGTCAAGATACAAACACGAATATGCTCTCGGTCCTTCCCATGAAGAGGTTTTAGTCCCGCTCGTTGCACAATTCGTTTCTTCCTATAAAGATTTACCGCTATATCTGTATCAAATTAAAACAAAATTCAGGGATGAGGCAAGAGCGAAATCCGGAATCTTAAGAGGACGCGAATTTTTAATGAAAGACCTTTATTCTTTCCATACGGATGAGGCGGATTTCGAAAAGTATTATGAAACTATGAAAAAAAGCTATATGAAGGTTTTTGAAAGAATAGGGCTTGAAGCAATTGAAACAGAAGCCTCGGGCGGCGATTTTTCGGAATTTTCCCATGAATATCAGGTTATAACTCCCGCTGGAGAAGATGAAATAATATATTGTCCGGGTGGTGATTTTTCGCAAAACACGGAGGTTGCTAAAGTCTCAGAAGGCAAGGAGTGCGATCTTGGTCATGGACCGCTAAAAAAAGTTAAAACTATTGAAGTCGGAAATATTTTTCCTCTTAAAACCCGTTTTTCAGACGCTTTTGGTTTAAAGTATAAAGATAAGACAGGGGAGAGTAAACCGGTAATTATGGGATGTTATGGTATTGGTATATCCAGGTTGATGGGTGCAGTCGTAGAAGTGCATAATGATGATAAAGGAATTGTTTGGCCGGCGGCTGTGGCGCCGTTTGATGTACACTTGGTTCATATCGAAGACCCGGGGACTGAACCTTGGGCAAAAGAGACTTACGAAAAGCTAACGGAAGCGGGAGTTGACGTTCTCTGGGATGATCGTGAAAATGTGTCTGCAGGTGAAAAATTCGCGGATGCTGATTTAATTGGTATCCCTGTGCGCCTAGTTGTCTCCGCAAAAGTTGGCGAGGGAAAAATAGAGTGGAAGAACCGAGACTCAGATAAAACAGAAATCGTAAATGTTAGCGGAGCTATTGATAAACTCGCTTCAGAGTAATCCGAAGAATTTGGCCCAGAAAAATCCCCACACAATAATTAAGATTGCCACAAGAACCATAATTACAGACCCTGGGACTTTTTTAGTTTGCCCGCCGTGAGATTGAGTTCCTGATAGAGGTGTAGTGACTTTATCTCCTGTGAAAACAAAACTTGAAGGGGCGGACTGACCCCCTCCAGCTGGTGCGGGCGCAGCAGGAGCTGCTACGGGGTTGGGCGATGCGATCCCGCCTAAAGTCGCGGCAGGAGAAGTTTGTGGGGCGGACTGACCCCCGGCTCCGCCGGGCACCGTCTGGAGCCCGGCTCCGGCGAGGGGGGGGAGCCCAGGCTCGCGAGCGTTAGAGGAGACAGCGGTGGAGGGTGCCATCTGTCCTGCCGGCGGCGTAGAAACTTGAGGTTGTGTAGACGGATTTGTTTTAACCTGCGTATTCATAACCCTGTCATAAATTTCTTTTAACTCAGGGTTAAGCTGTTGCTTTTTGGGATCCATAGTTCCATGATAGAGGTAATGTCATTTTATTGTCAAGTTGGTAAAATTGATATATACTAGCGGGTCATGAAAATTATTGTTACTCATAAGGCTTGCGACCTAGATGCGATAGCGTCAAGTTGGATCATCAAGCGTTTTTTGCCCGGCTGGGAAAATGCAGAATTCCAGTTTGTTCCCGCTGGAGGTAAGCTAAAAGGGAAGTATATAAGAGAGGGCGAGATTATAGAACGCGTGGGAGACCATGATGTAATTCATGTAGATACTGGTTTGGGACCGCTTGACCATCATCAAACAGAAGATACCAACACTTGCGCTACGTCACTTGCATTTGACCACGTGCTAATGAATAATCCGTCGCTACCCAATGATGAAAACAAAGCAGAAGCTCTCAAGCGTATTGTCGAATACACTGTAAACGAAGATCATTTCCAAGAGGCATTTTTGCCAGATCCAAATAACGAAATCTATGATTTCTCTATAGTATCCCTAGTTCATGGGATAAAACTTATGTACCCTAAGGACGACCAAAGCGTGATGGCGTTTGGGATGGACGCTCTAGACAGTCTGTTTCATTATTTTGAAAATAAAGTCTGGGCAGAAAAAGAAATAAAAGAAAAGGGCATAGAATTTCATACAAAGTGGGGTAAATCTATAGCAATAGAGACGCTTAACGATACCGTTCTTAAACTTGCCCAGGTATTGGGGTACGTAATAGCGGTTCGTAAAGATCCATCAAGTGGAAATGTTAGAATAAAAGCACGCCCAAAAAAGCGAATAACGAATAACGAAGAACGAATAACGAAGGACACCTTTGAGGACGTTGATATTGACTTGACGCCGATATATGAAAAGCTAAAGAAGATGGATCCTGAGGCAACATGGTTTCTTCACGTCTCAAAAAGAATGCTCCTAAATGGAAGTTCAAAGAACACAGAGATGAAAGGATCCAAATTAACACTAAGTGACGTAGTGGAGGTTTTACAGAATATTTAGTGGCGTAAAAAACAGACAGAAAGTTTCGGAGATCCCCCTCTTTCGAGAAGAATTCTTACTTCTTCCTGCCTGCAAGTATCATAATACAAAGCGGCATTTCAAGTCAACTATGATCAATTATGTCTAATTAGTAACTAAATAGAGCAATTTTATTCGTCTTGTTCTGAGGATTTAAGGTCGATCAATATCTTCTCTATATCCCCGTCAAGAATAGCTGGGAGGTTGTGATAGGATTTCCCGATTCGATGTTCAGTAACACGGTCTTGAGGAAAATTATAAGTCCTGATTTTCTCCGCTCGCATACCTTTCCCAACCTGGGTGGATTTTAACTCACTGATTATTTTATTTTGCTTCTCAACCTCAAGTTCCCAAAGCTTTGCTCTCAGCATCTTCATTGCATTCTCACGGTTTTGCACCTGGTGTCTCTCTGTTTGACAGGTAACTACGATTCCGGTTGGTTTATGTTTTAGCCGGACGGCAGTTGAAACTTTATTTACGTTTTGCCCGCCGTGCCCTCCGGCCCTAAATGCTTCAAATTCAATGTCGTCAGCGTTAATATGAAGATCTATATCCTCGAGTTCCGGTAAAGCAGATACAACAGCAGTCGATGTGTGGACTCGTCCGCGTTTTTCAGTATCAGGAATTCGTTGAACGCGGTGAACTCCTGCCTCGTATTTAAATAGTCCGAATGCATTACCTCCAATTACTTTTATGGTTTGTTCGTCCAGTTTTTCCACTCGAAATCCTTTTATCTCAGCATATCTTTGATACATCCGGAGTAATTCACTCGAGAATATTTTTGCTTCGTCTCCGCCGGCCGCACCTTTTACTTCCAAAATTGCGCTGCGTCTATCTAAGTCAGAAGTTTCGCTTGTCGTTTGTCGTTCGTCGAAAGAACTGCCGTTTACAGACGCCTCAAGTGCCTCTTTTTGTTTCTTTAACTCTTCAACTTCAGTTTTCGCCATAGAAGCCATCTCAGGATCCGACAGAAGTTGTTCTGTCTCGCGAATTCTTTGTTCGAGAATTTTTATTTGGTCTTGAATATATGAATCATCCATGGTTGTTTATGCTAATAGTATGCGAATTTAATTATTGCTAATGAATGCGAATAATTAGCATAGATTCGCAGTATTTAAATTGGCATGGAATTCGTATTTAGCGCTTAAGTGCCTGAAGCATTTCAGATAACGTCTGGGGGCCTATTTCTTCTTGTTTTTTTTCTTCGCGCTTTTTCTTAACTACCTTACTTGCTGTCTGCTGTTTCATGACGAATCTTTCAATTCTTGAAGCCGTATCAACAAACCTTTGCTGGCCGGTATAGAATGGATGGCAGTTGTCACAAAGCTCAACACGGATCTCCTGCTTTGTAGAGCCCACGGTGAATCTGTTGCCGCAAGAACAAGTAACTTTCGCATCATCAAAATATTGTGGATGAATTTGTGTCTTCATATTCAAATGATTATACTTTATTTATAGCCATCTGGCAAGTAGGTCCTGCGCTCAAACCCTGCCTATTGCTTAAAGCTCAATCTTATAGTATCATTATCGATTATGAATAAAGAAGCGAGAAGAAGTAAGATAGATATTGTCCGTGCGGAACTTACAAAGGAACCTCCCACACCAAGGTATGAAATGCCGAAAACAACAGGTTTAAAAAGAAGAGATGTTTCCGGAGTTTTTAACTATCTCCGAAGATTAGGAGAAATCCCCAGGCCTACAGAAGAGGAAAGCAGCAGAACCATGGCCGAGTCGGTGAGTGACGCGAAAGGCGGAACACTATTATTTATTCAGCCATATTTGGGGGGGGATATGGATGCGGTACAGATTAGGGATATGGTTTATCTTGAGCAGGGAATTGTAGTAGATCTTGATAAAGTTAGAATATCTCAACATCACTATAAACATAAATTAGCTCATCCGAGTAACGGAAGACCTCTAAATAGAAAACCCGTCGAAGCAATAGAGGCAAGGAGGAGGCCCGACAGATTCACCCAGGTGGTCAGGTCGCTTGCTCTGAGGCAAGCAAATGTAGACGAAATTTCTCGCATTGCACGTTTTATAAAGCATACAAAAACACAAACTGAAGCGGAATTAGAGAGACTTGGCATTAAGCCAATCAAGCAAGAGCCAAAGCCGCGAAAAACAGAAGAAGAAATACATGAGGAGATGCTTATGTTCAGAACTGCAAGCGCATTAGTTAAAGCAGGAGTCATAACAGAGGACATTTCGGGCTGGAACGAAATCTGGAACGAAATAGAGAGACAATTTGAGGCAACAAGAAAGCAACCGCCGTCTCTTGCACGCGGAATAATACTCGAAGCGATGCTTAAGACAAAAAAACAGGGGAGTGAGTCGGATCAGAGAATATCTGATATTCTTTCGGGAGTAGGTTCTGATATTTTTGGTAAATTGGAAAACGAACTTGATGTGGTTAACTCTTATAAATACCTCGAAGTGAGAGGCTTTGATAATGCAGATATCCGCAGACTTCTTTTTGAAGAACTAAACTCAGAGAATAAAGATGAGACAAATACAATCTCTTTTGCCAGGGAGTTAATTAATCAAGGCTATATAGCAGAGTCTCTCTCTGCGTGGAATTTTAACCAAAGTCTGGATAGGCAGTTAGGAAAAGAATGGACTCCCGCTGAAAAGATAGTACGTGAGGTATATACAAAAGCAAGAATCCATGAAATTAAAGGGAAAAAAGATTTGATGCGAGCGTATATTGACTTAGGATCGTCTATAGATCCCATTTGGTTTAACAATGCAGAATTAAACGGCCAGAGAAAAGTAGCGAGGGGCTGGATAGAAGCTTCAGCAAAAATTCTTTAGTAAGAATTACCCTTTTTTTAGCAGGTGCAGGGGGTGGTAGTGGAGGCGGCCTTCAGCAATATAAATTCCAAAGAAGACAAATAGAGAGCCAATATAATAAAAAGTGTCGGGAACTTCACCTAATAATGGCAAAGCAATAAGAACTGTTACAATTGGATCCAGGTAAACAAATATTCCAGTTTCTGATGCGCTCATATATTTAAGCGCCCAGAAAAATAGGAAATAAGCTAGGGTAGAGCACAATATTGCACCAAAAGACACACCCACAATAACTGGTAGTGTTATGTTTGAAATAAATGTTTGATTAAGATTTTCGTTTATAAAAAAGGGTAGAAAGCAGAGAGCTCCTATAAAGAAGGACCAAAAAGTTAAACCCAGCGGTTCATATTTTTTAAGAAGCTGTCTCCCAATTAATGTATGTCCCAATCCTCCAAGCATAGCAATAAAGAAAAAAGCATTTCCTAGTAAATCTAGATTTGGCTCACTTGATAGTAACGGTTTAAACATAATAACTAGCACCCCCAAGAGTCCAATTAAAGACCCGGTTATAACTCTCTTTTTTGGCTTTTCGCGCAAGAAAAGAAATGCAAAAAGGATTAGAAATATTGGTCCCGCAGAACCAATGATTGAAGCATTTATGGATGGTGCGTATCTTAATCCCAAGAAAAAGAAGGCAATGTTTATCGTTACCCCCAGGAATCCTATTAAAAACACTTCTGCAATATCCTCCCTTTTAACATGCAAATGCTTATAAGCAAATGGAAGAATCATAAGCGAGGCAATAAAAAATCGCAGGAATGCTAAGGTAAAAGGTTCAATGTCTTGGAGTGCCCACTTAAATATTGGCGGCGCGGCGCCCCAAATAATGTTAGCAATTATCAGCGCAATAACTGCAGTTTGAAGATGGCCGGCACGAAACCAAGACATAAGTCAGTATTCAGTATAGAGTATTCAGTATTGAGTATGCAAAGTGTCAGTTTACTCCTTTGCGACGGCATTGGGGAGTTGCTCAAGAGGTACTGTCGTTTGTTCGCCGGTTTTCATATTTTTGAGAGTTGCCGAACTGGACTCCGCTTCTTTTGGGCCAATAATAACCGCATAAGGAATATTCTTTTGATCCGCATATTTTAA
>CAYIRD010000042.1:0-8277 GCA_964365755.1 uncultured Gammaproteobacteria bacterium
AACCCCCTACCTCCTCGTTGCAAACGAGGCGTTCAACCAGGTAAACTTCAGGCCCAGGCTTATTGCAAATCACCCAAGACCTGCCAAGCCTGCGCTGGCGGTCCATATAGAAATTCAATTGTTAAACCGTATCGGGAAAACAAATTTGGCCGTAATTAGGCCAGAAGTCTTGACAATAGGGATCCCGACTCGTCAGGATTTATTGATTCACCCCGTTAGATAATTTATCTAATGGGGATCAGTTTGAGTTTAAAGTCATAATTGAACTTGTTTCCTCGAAAGGTAAGAATATTCTAGCGCCTCACAGCATGCTTGTCAACCCCCCAAAAGATTAATATAATAACAGTGTTATGGCAGGAAAAGAAAGAGGGAGCCCTGAAATTATTCCTGATGAGGTATTTTGGGATGGCCACTTTTTAAAAGATAACTGTCCCATAGATAAATTCAGTAAACTTATATATTATACTCCCTTAGTCGGTCAAATCTATGCGTTATCGCTGTTTGCTGATAAAAAACGGGACGATGTACAGCTAGCAAGAGCTGCGAGTTTGGCGCTGGAGGAAATAGAGACATTCTTAGAAAAAGGGGTACCTAACGGAACAGAGATCCCTCAAAATACCCCATTTGTTTTATCTAGCCAGAGAGTAGGAACAATTGTACGGTTCCATGCAGATTTTGCCTTAGGAAGAGATAAAAGAGAATCGGACCTTTTCTACGGAATAATTATGCAAATTCCCGAAGTAGATGTAGGCTTAGCAGATAAAATCATAGCATATAAGGAAGATGAACTACGCTCTGATAACTCGGGCGGAATTGTTTACTACACTTTAAGTCAAAGCGAATACAAAATAGGAGATATAGTTCATGAGAGACGCTTTCGGCATAGCCTCCTTTACAGGATAACAAGTTTGGAAATTTGTAGACCAGGAACAATAATTAGGAGGGGCCCAAATGATACAACGCGAAAACGGTTACCCGAATTAAAACCTGCCTATTAGCTGTGGTATAATTGGCCTCAAATGACGTTTGAGAAAAAAGTGGAATACCTACGTAATTTGCCGCAATTTAAGGTGGTGCCAATCTCGGAAATTCGTGCAATTGCCTTTGCAGCAAGAGAGAGGAAAGGTAGGCTGTTTTTAACCTTAGAGGATATAGAAAAAATCGTGCGCGAATATCCTGATCTTGAAGAAAAACTTGAACCTCTAATTGGGTTGACTTGACTCCCTATTTTTGGTATACTTGCGACTTCGTGTATTGATCCTGCTTTATAGCAGGATTTTTTTATGCTTAAAGGCAGGATTTTACTTCTTGTATTGGCATTTTTTACCATTACAGGATTGTTTCACAACGCCTCGGCCGAGACATCTGCGAGCTCATGCACGTCTATTCTAGTATCTACCCCAATCTGTGATGAGTTTATTACTCAATCATGTATCGATACGTACAAAGGTTTGGAACATCCTCAAGTCCGCTTGTCAGCGCTCATAACTTCTCCTAAGGAAATTGCTCCTCAAACCGTAACTACAATTAGCGCACTTCAAGAGCAAGCTCCAATTCAAATCACACCTACTACCATAGCTGTACCCTCAGAAGCTCAAGTTCCTCCGGCTCAGACTCTTGATTCAGATAAGATCTTTGATTTTGTAAATCAACATCGTGCCGCATTAGGTTTAATTCCCTTTGAGCGGGAAGAAAGCGTATGCCAATTAGCGATAGCTCGCTCAACTGAGCTTTCTGGAGAACTTGCCAATGGCAGTATCCATTCGGGACTTTACGGTCGTAATCTCCCATATTGGATATGGGAAAATGCCAAGGTGGGCTCAAATGAAGAAGAAACCGTAGCCTGGTGGATCTCTTCACCGATTCACTATCAATCAATGATCGGCGATTATAAATATTCGTGTGTTAAATGCACAGGGAATAATTGTTCCCAAGTTTTTACAAGTTTTTCGCCAAAATAATTTACTGGGTTGCCTCATTTCATATTGGAGGACTATAATTAACCTACCATGATGGTTAAAAAGAACAACTCAAAAAGAAGAACGGATCTTGAGAAACGCGCGATCAAAATAACCGAGTGGGTTGGTACCCCTGCTTCCATAATTATACATACTTTTCTCTTTGCAGCAGCGTTTTTTGTCTTCTATGCAGGAGTCCCTCTGGATACAGTAATGCTTGTAGTCACAACAATAGTTTCTCTTGAAGCAATATATTTATCTCTTTTCATCCAACTTTCCGTAAACGCTGCTAAAGAAAGCTTGGAGGACGTTGAAGTAGATATTGATGAAATTCAGGAGGATGTTCAAGGATTAGAGGGTGGATTCGGGGAAATCCAAGAGGATGTAGAAGGGCTTGAAGGAAATGTTAAAAAAATGAGAAGGAATGTTGAGGAGCTTGAAGCTGATGTTGAAGATATCTCAGAAGACATTGACAGATATTATCTTGAAGAGGATAAAGATGAGAGTCAAGAAAAGGTAGCCCATGTGGAATCCAGTAAGTCGCTCCAGAATATTGAGAAGGAGCTAATTGGCCTCTCCCGTGGAATAATTGCACTCCGAGACGACCTTGAAAACCTCAAAAAGAATTTACCCTAACCATATAATTCATCATGAGTCCCAATTGTTTCAAAATATGCAACAACTTCACCTTTCTCATCTTTTTCCGAATATAATGCGCGATAATCGTCAGTTATATCAATACTTCTTAATCCTTGATAGGGTTCCCGAAGTTCGTGGTTATGTAATCGACTGTTGTTAGGATTGCTCTGGAAAATAAGTATTCTTTCTTTAAAGCTTTTGCGAATTCTGACATTTAGTTTCTCCAACTTTTTAACAAATTCAGGGGCGTGTCGAACCGTCATATCCCTTGTTTCTCAAGCCACGCGACAGCCTCTTCTCCTGTTTTAAATGTCGGAGACGCATTGCCTTTCCTATAGTCCTCTTCTGCTTTTTTAAGAAGTTTGCGTGTACGTTCATTTGGTATCTCATTTTCATGAGTATGAAGGCTAAAGGTAACAGTTTTTGTTCTAACAAGCTGCTTAAGAAACCCTTTGATAAGAACGCTTAACGGCACACCAAGCGCCTGCGCGGTTGCTTGTGCTTCTTTTTTCATTTTTGGATCAAGTTTTGTTGCAACAATTGCGTAATTCACAGGTATGCCCTAGTATATCCCCCGTATACCCCATTGTCAAGAATTAAATCTGGATTTGACATTTATGGTATACTAAAACGTATGGTGGATGTAGGTGATTTAGAGAGGAGAAGGCAGGGTATATTACATGATGATGACTCTATAAATGATTTAAGCGATCCCAGAAATTTAGCAATGATTTGGAAAAAGACGGATGGATTTGGCAATGTGTTTTTTACAAGAACTGGCCTCCGTGAGGCTCAACTCACTCAAGAATCACTGCGAGAGCTCCGTAATAGAATAGTTCCCCAAAGAAATGCTTTTAATCAATTACCCGAAGAAGAAAGAACTAGACTGACAGAAGAATTCGAGTCATCAAAAGGTCAAAGTGAAGCTGCTCGGCCATTTACGGATCATTTGCGCTCAGAAGCATTGGGTAGAAGGTTTGCGGACTTACAACGAGCGCAGCAAGCGCGTCAAAATCCCTCTCGCTAACTATCCATTAAGTATTTCTCAACCTCTAGGGCAGCCATACATCCAAACCCTGCGGCGGTTACTGCTTGCTTGTAGGTTGCGTCATGTATGTCTCCCGCAACATACACACCTTCAATATTTGTCTTTGTATGATTATAAACTTTGATAAATCCTTTTTCATCGCGATCAATACCTTGGAATAAAGCCGAATTTGGAATATGTCCAATCGCTACGAATACCCCATCTATCGGCATTTCTGAAACTTGGTTCGTCTGATTGTTTTTGATCTTCACCGACTGAACTTTATTTTCGCCCATAATCTCAGTGATTTCCGAATCGAAGATTATTTTAATTTTTGGATTTTTTTTGACCCGATCCTGCATGATTGCCGAGGCGCGAAATTCTCCTCTTCTATGTACAATGGTCACAGAGTTTGCAAACTTTGTCAAAACAAGTGCTTCTTCCATTGCTGAGTCTCCTCCTCCAACAACAATCGCGTTTTTACCTCTGAAGAATGGCGCGTCGCACGGCGCGCAAGAAGAGACACCCCTGCCGATTTTTTCTTTTTCGCCAGGAACCTCAAGCCATCGGGTTTCTGCGCCGGTTGCAATAATCACCGCCCGACAGGAATATTCTTTATCGTCGTCTGTTTTAATTTTGATAGGATTCGAAGTATAATCTGCGCTTTTGAAATCTACATCCAAAATTTTCGCACCCTGATTTTCTGTTTGTTTTCTCATTGCCGTCATAAGATCCGGCCCTTGAATCCCTTCTGGAAATCCTGGGTAGTTTTCGACTAGGGTAGTCAGTTGAAGTTGCCCGCCCCATTTTCTTCCTGCAATAACCACCGTTTTAAGATTCGCGCGAGTCGCATAAAGAGCCGCAGTTAATCCTGCCGGCCCGCTTCCAATTATAATTACGTCATACAAATTTTCCATAAATTAAAGACGATAGAAAATTGAGCATAGAAGATAGGGGTCGAAGATCGAAAATTGAAGATAGAAAATTCTATCATCTACCGTCTATCCTCTAAGCCTACCCTCTATATTCTATCATCTACCGTCTAGCTTGAGAGTGCCGCGTCAATGCTCTTCTTAAAGTTCTCCTTAGGCTGTGCGCCAATCAAGGTTTCTGCGGGTTTACCATTTTTAAAGATTATTATTGTTGGAATTGACATAATCCCATAAGTTGCAGGTGTATTTGGGTGTTCGTCAACATTCATCTTACCCACTTTAATTTTCCCCTCGTATTCGTGCCCAAGCTCCTCAACAAGAGGACTTATTATCTTGCATGGCTGGCACCACTCTGCCCAAAAATCAACCATAACCGGGATGTCGCTTTTTAAAACTTCCTGTTCAAATGTATTATCTGTGAGGGTAACTTCCGCCATAAGGTTAACAGTATAGAATAAATGGATATTAAAAATCAAACATCAAAAATCAAAAATACCCGTTCGAAAATCTCAGGGCAAGCATATCAAAAATAAAATATTTGAAATTTAATATGTATATTTACTATTTGCTATTTACTATTTAATGTTTTTCTGACTTCTTGATCCGCAATCTGCGGAAATTCTTTATAAAATTGGCCGACAGCCTGAAAATCATGGGGAGTCTCAACTGAAATTATTTTATCAAAATACTTCTCAAGCTTTTTCTTTGTATTCTTGGAAATAACAGGTGTCGCAAGAATTATTTTTTGCGAACCTAATTTTTTCAGAATCATAGAAGCCGCAATTGCAGTTGCGCCTGTTGCCACCCCATCATCAATAACAACTGATGTTTTACCTCTAACAACGGGGGCTTTTATACCCAAACTTTTTTCCCGTATCTTTATTGTTTTAACCGTTTGGCGGAATGCCTTTTCTTTCTCTTTTTCTGATATGCCAATACGATTAATAAGATTTTTATCCCAAAAAACGATTGCCAAAGACCCAACTGCGCCAATAGCAAGCTCGGGATTTTGGGGCGTGCTTATCTTTTTGACTATTAAAACGCGAAGTCGAGCTTTAAGAATTTCTGAAACCGCTTTTCCTACAATAACGCCTCCTCGGGGAATGGCTACTATTATCGCATTTCTTAATTTTTCGCGAGAAAGTAAGAGGGCAAGTCTGATTCCAGCCTCCTCTCGGTTTAAAAACATAAGTGGCAAATCACTTATAGTGAGACTTTATTTGAAATATAATATAAAACCCTATTAATGCTCCCACTACTCCCCCAGCTGAAAAAGCAACAGCTGATGAGATAATTGATACAACTTCACTCCAAAAAAGTAATCTCCACCCTGACATTTTTCTATCACGTGTTCCAGGAAAAGCCATAAGCAAAAGAACGCTTGCTACGAGCGCAAGAACCGCACCAATTACTCCTCCTGACGCAACCCCCATACCATCGCCTAAGACAACGAACGGTGCCAAGAATGTTAGAACACCTATCGCAGCAAGAGACCCTAAAACACCAATAATTCCGAAGACTAATGCCAGCCACGGGGTTATATTTGCGATAACATCACGCCAATTTGATGGCAGAGGCGGAAGTTTTGAAAACCACTCCTCCATTTGTTTAATAAGTTGATCTGCCGAATTAATCTGTGCCATGTGATGAATTCACCTCCCTCCGGGCCGGAGGCCTGAAGGGATGAATTGCCCTCCGGGCCGGAGGCCACCTAATATCTAAACTATATCACATTTCTAGAAACCGAGTCCCAGCTGTGCTTTTTCTTCTTTTTGTTGACTTTCATCTTCCCCATCTTCATTCCAAATTGCAACTTTCCCATATTCTCCGTCAAATCCGGGAACTATCTTTATATTTCGCGTGCGAACTTTTTGAACACCCTGTGCAATTCTATCTCCCGCAACATTACGAATTTCAAGAACAGGAACTCTGAATAAAACCTCGTGTTCTGACCCAAAATGATTTATAAGTCGATCAAATATAGAAAGAACTGTCATAGAACTTGTCCCTGCATTTAAACATTCTGATAGAATCTCAAGAAGTGGGACAAGCGAGACATAAGGCGGCCGATCTTCTCCGCCAGAGGCGGATCCGCCTGTGGCGGACATCCAGGTTACGCCAAATTCATCAGCTCGCGGTTTGAAATTGTTCGAGTTTCTGCTTGCCAGATCGTCAACCCTACGCATAACGCCAACGGTTAATGGCCGGTGGCACACTGGACAAATGGTACCTTTTGCCTTATCGTCTGAAGGCGTATAAGAAACGTTACACAATCTATGCCCGGTATAATGGTACTTCCCCTCCTCAGGATAAAACTCAATAGTATAGGCTATCTTAAATACCCTTTCCTTCCCTCTCACAAACGAATTCAAAATATTGTCGTAAGTAATATCGTTATTCGTTATTCGTTTTTCGTTCGTCGTTTTGAGTACTGTTGCCTCTCTCCCCATTTTCTCCATCGAATGTGCGTCAGAAAAAGAAACTATGGACCGCGTGTCAAGCTCGTTAATTCTCCAATTCATAGCAGGATCGCTTGAGAGTCCTGTTTCAACTGCGAAAATATATTTTGCGTAATCTCCGAAACAGTCAACAATGGAATCATAACCGGAACGCGAGCCATATAGGCTAAACCAGGGGGTCCAGGCATGGCAGGGAATTATCGCAATCTTGCGATCAATCTCAAGCAAGACCTGCGCTAGACTTTTCGAAGAAATTCCTAAGATTGGGCGGCCGTCAGATGACAGATTAAAGCCCATTCGAGACAGCGTTGCGTTTATTTTTTCGGCAGTTTCAAAATTTGGAGCAAAAATTAAGTTATGAATTCTATGGGGGATTCCATTTTCAGTGTAGATTGAAGAAACCTCGCAAGATAGCATAAAATATGGTCCTAGAAATTCTTTCTGGATTAACGGCCCGAGTTCTTGTTCTGCTTGTCTTTGACCGCGTAATCGATAAATTCCGGAATTTATTTCCTCAACTTGGGAACGTGCCTCTCTAAACCAGATAGGATGTGTAAAATCAGCAATAGACAAGATATTTATTCCCTTTTTTCTCCCCCAAATGTACATGTTCTGAAGATTCATACGTTGTGAAACCGCCCGCGAAAACCGGGAGTGTAAATGAAGATCCAGAACCAATTCCATGAACTAGATTAAACAAGAATCGGACTAAACTTGCAAGAGGTTATGTTACTTTTCTTATTCGGGTTTGTGTCCCAAGAATCACGATTTTGTCCGGATGTGGATCGTAATTCTCCCGCCTCATCCTTTGACTAAATTCCTTAATCTCTTGTGCAACTTTTCGTGGATCTCCAATAATTACTCGGATTTCCTCAGGAGTTAACTTCGGTCTTGGCTGTATCTCATTCCGGTTCGGCATAATTACTTTATAGACCTGTCGAACCTTCTTGTCAATATTGTCTGATATAATAATCTCGTGCAGAGTGTTTGCATGCGGCCCCAGCTAGGGCTTGACACTATCGATACTAGTAAGTACAATGTAATTACTTATGATAACCACACTTATTGCAATAGGAAATTCTCGTGGAGTTCGCATTCCAAAACCTCTTATTAAAGAGAGTGGTCTTGAAAACGAGGTTGAACTAAAAGTAAAAAAGGGTGAGATAAGAATTGTTGCTGCACCTTTGAAAAAAGTGCAAAAGGTCAGTACTCAAGTTTTATCTGAAGATACATTAGGTACTGATTGGAATAGACCTGAAGAA
>CAYIRD010000043.1:0-1421 GCA_964365755.1 uncultured Gammaproteobacteria bacterium
CTTTTGGGCCAATAATAACCGCATAAGGAATATTCTTTTGATCCGCATATTTTAATTGTTTTTCCATTTTGGCTTCTGGATCAGAGTAAATCTCAGTGTTTATTCCTTTTGCTCGAAGAGCAGAGGCAGCTTCAATGGATTTTTCTGACAGTTCCTTAGAAAAGACTGTAACTAGAACTTTTGTAACACCAAGTTCAACCGGAAATAGATTTAACTCATCCATTGCTTCGATAACCCTATCGAATCCAAAAGAACATCCGACCGCAGGGACATCTTGCCCTGTAAACATTCCGATTAAATTATCATATCTTCCGCCTCCACAGACGGAACCTGCGTCATATCCTTCAACTTCGATTTCAAAGATAATACCAGTGTAATAGTCTAAACCACGAGCCAAAAATGGAGCAAACTCATAATTTTCTTCTGCGACACCTAGTTTTTTTAAGTAATCGAACAGAGAGATAATTCGCTCTGGTGGTTTTTGGTTTTCGATTTCCTGCAGAATGTATGTAGCCCTTTCCGTGGGAATACCATTTGCAACCATTTCATCTAATACTTTTTCGCGGCCTATTTTTTTAATCTTATCAATAGCCCGAACAATTACAGGAAGTTCTTTTTCTTCCGCAATCCCCCGAGGATTATTTGATAAATTCGAAAAAACCTTTCTATCATTCACTAAAACCTTAAAACTCTTAAAGCCCAAAGATTTCAAAGATGCAGTTGCGATTTCCACAATTTCAGTATCGGCAAGTAGATTCGATGTTCCAACTGTATCAATATCACACTGCAGGAATTCGCGGAAGCGCCCGGCCTGCGGATTTTCTCCGCGCCAGACATTCTGGATTTGATAGCGGTTGAAGGGTAGAGGAAGCTCATTTCCGTATTGAGCAACAACGCGTGCCAGAGGGACGGTTTGATCATATCGAAGAGCAACTTTGCGTCCACCGTTGTCTTCAAATTTGTACATTAATCTCTCGCCTTCCTCTCCATATTTCCCCTCAAGAATTTCTGCGTACTCAAGCGCAGGGGTTTCAAGGGGCTCAAAACCATAGGACTCAAAAACCTTTCGCAAGGTATCAATAACGAACTGGCGTTTCCGCGCCTCATTCGGCAGAAAATCCCGAAACCCTTTTAGTGTCCTTGGTTCAAGTTTCATATTTTTCATATCATAGCATATTCTCGCAGTAAGCCTCTTGCTAATATTTCTATAGAATCAAATACCGGTAATGGAAATTCCTTGGGGACAATTAACGGCAATTCGGTGCAGCCAAGAATAATACCTTGCGCACCCTTTTTTCTTAATGACTCCGCGATTTTCGTTAATTGTTGCCGATCTGTACTATTAGCTCTTCCGGCTAATACATTCCTTATAACTATCTCGATCAATTCGAGTTCTTTTTTGGATGGTACGATTGTTTCTA
>CAYIRD010000043.1:1431-7913 GCA_964365755.1 uncultured Gammaproteobacteria bacterium
ATTACTTCTACATTTTGTTTTCTTAAAGTATTTTGATATAGAGCAGAGTTAATAGTAACTGGAGAGCCTAATAATCCAACTTTCTTAATCTTTGACTCTGCTACTTTTTTCGTAACCTCGTCAATTATCGAGACAAATGGAACGCTAGTTTTTAATTGTAGCTTATCAAGTAAAACATGTGCAGTATTGCAGGAGATTCCAAAACATACAGGGTTAAACGCTTCTAGTTTTTTTATTCTTTTTTGGAGAATTTTAAGCGCTAGTTCTGAATTATTTCGGTTCGAAATGAAGTTTGGAACGGGGATTGAATTCAATATAATCTCCGGAAAATCCGAATCTACCTTAATGCCAAAGTCTCTTGAGCATATATCAATTAAGACCTCCAAAAGCTTTGATGATGCTTGAGGTCCCATTCCGCCTAGAATTGCTATAGCTTTATTGTTTTTCATATTTTTTGCCACGAAAAAACCGCCTTTCGGCGGTTGCTTATTGTAATATGATTTCAGTTTAAACCACAAAAATTACAACAACCGCCTAGGCGATGTTGAAATAATGCCAATTTAAAACCGAAACAATATTCATGATCAATTCGCATTCTCTCATAACAGAGTAGAGTTGTCAAGTTTCGCTCGGAAATCCCGAGGTGTCCTAGCTGATACACCTCCGAGGTGTATCAAGGTGTATCAAGCGCTTAAACCCGATTAAATCGGGGTTGACAAAGTGTACATTTAAGTGTATATATAACATATATGCAAATTATCACCACCACAGAATTGCGAACAAAATCAAAAGACCTTGTTAAAGCCTTAAGGGAAGGGCGATCTGTAAATCTAATTCATAGATCAAGGGTCGTAGGTGAGATTAAACCTGTTTACGATGAAAAACCCTTAACGCGCGAGGGAATTAGAAGAATTCAGGAAGCGGCAAAAAAAATGAACCTGCCTAAACTCTCCTATCGAGAGCGAGACAGAATTTTAAGAAAGCACTTAATGAAAAAATATGGCAAGGGTCTTTCTTGATACCAATATTTTTATAGACTCGGTTAAAAGAAGACCCGAAAAGGAAATCCTAAGATCCTTAATGGGGCATACCCTTATTATATCCCCTATATCAATTGCTATTTACTGCTATTTATACAATATTAAAATCCCAAATAGAGAGCTCTCAATACAGTTGGCGGAGTTTCAGGTGGTTAATCTTTCCCAAGAGACTTCCGACAAAGCTCTGCAAGGCCCAACGAGCGATTTTGAAGATAATGTTCAGCTATATAGCGCGGCAGAAGTTGACTGTGATTTATTCTTAACAAATGACCAGAAGCTTCTTAAAATGAAGTATTTCGGGAAAACCAAAATCCAACAAGCATTATAGTTTATTCGCGGTTGGAGCGGGTTTCAGCGCTTCTGAGGTTTGCAGTTGCGCGCGGCGTACCGCGTCTACGGTAATGTACTCTTTTAGGCTTGCGGAAATTTGAACCCGATTCTTTGCTTTGCGTGGAGACATCTCCCTCGAGAGGGGAAATCTCTGGAGCTTGTGGTATCGCTGGTCCTGTTGTTTCCGATGTCCCCTCTGGTTGTTCATGATCCTTCGCCGTAACTGGTGGACCTGCTTGCGGTGGTTTCCCATGCTGCTCGCCTTGAGGCGGAGTTTTTGGCGGAGAAGCGCTAGGTTTGTGTTCTGCTTTCATTTCACTAAAGCTCTCAAATGCATTCTTTTTCTCTTCCTCAATATATCTACGAACCTTCTCATCTAGCGCGTTTTCGTCTGTAACTCTTCCTTCAATTGCATCAATTTTCCTAAATATTTCCTTATAGCCATTGAGTTTACGCATTGTCTCCTCATCTTCTTTTGCTTTAACAACTTCATCCGGAAGAGTTTCTCCTAGACCTAGCCAATTTGAGAAACTTACCTGAGAAGAGACATCCTGTGTAATTGTTTTGGTTGTGTCTTTTGCAATCTTTCCTGTTTGCTCCCAAGCATCTTGCGCAATTCCCTCAGCTTGTTCGATAATGTTATTTGCGGGTGCGGTTTTTACAGCCATATTTAAAGTGTATAGAAGATTTGACGAAAAATCCATGTTGTATTAGAATAATTAGACCTCAATGCGTAACTTAGCGATTATAGTCTTGGCGCTTTTTGGAGTTTTAATTATTTGGGAAGGTGCCTCAAGATTTTTGCCCTTTTTAGGAAAACCGAACGAGTCTTTGCCTCAAGTTAAAAAAGAAATTCAAATTACTCGTGAACAAAATGTTGTAATTGATGTTGTAAAAAATGTGGGGCCTTCTGTTGTGACAATCGGGGTAGAGCAAGGAGAAGAGTTGGGGGAAAACCAGGAGAGACTCATTGGCAGCGGTTTTATTGTAGATAGGGAGGGACTTGTTGTAACCAATAAGCATGTAGTTTCAGATACGGATGTTAAATACATTGTGATAGATTCAAAAGGAACAAAATATAATGTTGAAAGAATTTATAGAGACCCATTAAATGATATTGCCATTCTTAAAGTTTCTAATCCCTCAACCGCAACTTTTCGCGAGGTCAGACTTGGAAATTCCGATAATCTTGAAGTCGGACAATTTGCAATCGCAATTGGAACAGCGTTAGGGGAATTTCGAAATACTGTCACGACTGGTGTTATCTCGGGCTTGGGCCGGGGGATAACTGCCGGCAGTCCATATGAGGGTTTTGTAGAAAGACTTGATAATGTTATTCAAACAGATGCTGCGATTAATCCAGGTAACTCCGGAGGACCACTTCTTAACTCCGCAGGTGAGGTAATAGCTGTTAATACCGCAGTTGCTTCCGCAGGACAGAATATTGGTTTTGCCATTCCTATAAACATAATAAAAGATTCGTTAGCGAATTTTAATTCTACGGGGCAATTTAATAGGGCATTCTTGGGCGTTTCTTACATTATAGTAACTGAAAGGTCAGCGCAGCTAAATGATTTGCCTCAAGGAGCCTACGTAAGAAGTGTTTCAGAGAATTCTCCGGCAGAAAAAGCCGGTCTTTCGCAAAATGATATTATTACAAAGATTGATGGAGAAAGTATTACTGAAGAAAACTCCCTTGCCGTTATTATAAATAAGAAGAAAGTAGGGCAAACTGTAACCTTGACTATTTTCAGAGATGATAAAACCATGGAAATTAAAGCCACACTCGAAGCTGCGCCCAGCCAATAATAATTTACCAATAACCAATTAATCAATTTTCAAACCAATTACCAATTTAAAATTTCAAATTAACAAAACTAGGAACTTTTAAGAATTGTGGAGAATATTTTTGTAAGCTCAGTAGCTTCTTGTATTAGTCTTTTCTTTTCGAGTTCTTGTGTAGATCGAGGCTCTGACAATCTAAACCACAACCTACTTTCTTTAGACTCTTTTTTACATATCTTTATCCTCATGTAAAAATCTTTCTTTGAAAGTGCTTCGTTTGCCTCGATGTAATTACTAGCCGTCGAACCTGTTGATCTTATACCTTGATCAGCATATTTTAGATTGGACTGCGTTTTTGGCAAGTTATTGAAGTAATTTCTTCCATCCTCAGCAAACTTAGCTGTTCTTTCTTCCAGATCGAATTCCGTTTTAGTCATTATTTAATTTAACATTAAAAATTGGTTTGATCAATTGGAATTTGATGAATTGATTATTAGCAAAGGGCCTATTGAAATTATGGCCTTTATCTTGTATCATTGGGTCTTGCTTATGAAGAAGTATCAATTGATAGTAATATTGAAACCTGACCTTAAAAAAGATCAGAAAGACAAGCTTTTTGCTGATGTTAAAAAAATGATGGGTGATGTCGAAAAAGACAAGGTAGAATCCTTAGGCGAAAAGAAGCTTTCGTATCCTATAAAAAAAGAGAGACGAGCCGAGTTTATGGTTTTAAATTTTGAAGCGGAAAATGTTGCTCAGGATTTTAACAAGCGAGTAGGAATCAAAGAGGAAGTCCTGCGACATCTTCTCATAAGGCAATAGATTATAGATTAGATATTATAGATTATATTAAAAATGACAGATTTTTAGAATTCTATAATCTACAATCTATAATAAACAATATATAACTTAAAGTATGGCAAGAAGTTTAAACAAGGTAGAATTGATCGGGAATTTGACGCGGGATCCGGAGCTGCGTTACACACCGCAGGGCACTGCAGTGTGCACTTTTGGTCTTGCAACCAACAGGTCTTGGGTAACAGACTCAGGTGAGAAAAGAGAAGAGGCAGATTTTCATCGTTTAGTTGCCTGGAATAAGCTGGCAGAGCTGTGTTCTCAGCTTTTGACAAAAGGAAGAAAGATTTACATTGAAGGTAGGCTTTCAAACAGGAGCTGGACTGCTCAGGATGGTACTCAAAGAAACATAACTGAAATTGTAATAAACGATATGATAATTCTTGATTCAAGACGAGACTCTAGTGAAGTAAAAGAAGAGGGGTTATCACCGGAATTTCCGGGGGAACCGGAGGTTGAGAAAAAGACAGGGAAAGGAAAAAAAGCTCCGCCAGCGGATAAACCCACGGCCGAAAAAGCAGCCGATACATCTTCTGACATTGATCCAGAGGATATTCCGTTCTAGTTCTGAATTATGAAAAACGGCAAAAATAAAAGTTCAAGACCGTCTAGAAGACTACAAGAGCCAAAAGGAGATTGTTTCTTTTGTAAAGAAGGTAAAACCCCTTCTTTTCTTGAGGATAACTTACTATTAAAATTTGTCACAGAGAGGGGAAAGATACAATCTCGTTCAAGATCCTTTTTATGTTCAAAACATCAAAGAAGATTGATGCGCGAAGTTAAGCGAGCAAGATATCTTGCTCTCCTTCCCTACGTAGTCAGACCAGAATAATTGTTTCGCACTTCTTGATATAGAGCTTGAAACTTAGTATCATTATTCTCATGCGGAAAATTATCTCCCTTAGGATATTTCAGCTAATTGTTGTTATTTTGATATCCATTGTAACGGGCTACATTCTTGGTACAAAGAGCATAAGTTGGTCCTGGGAAAACTACAAGCCCATTCTTTCAATTCAATCCAAAAATCCCCCGCCTAACCAGAACCTTGATATGCGCCTCTTCTATGAAGTTTTTGATAGGGTCAACCAAGATTACTATGATAAAACAAAAATTGATTCAACCAAGCTTCTTTACGGCGCCATAAATGGTTTGCTTTCATCTCTTCAGGATCCTTATACATCCTTCTTCCCGCCAAAGGAAAATTCCGAATTCAAGACTCAGCTTGCAGGTGAATTTACTGGGATCGGAGCAGAGCTTTCTCTGTCCCCCGAGAACAGGATTATGGTTGTTGCGCCGCTAGACGATAGTCCGGCGCAAAAAGCCGGAATAAGATCATCCGACCTAGTTTTAAAAGTAAATGATGAGGATACGGCCGGCTGGACAGTTCCTCAAGCAGTTGAAAAGATTAGGGGGCCCAAAGGCACAACCGTTGAACTCACTGTCCTTCATGAAAAAGAAAAAACACCTACGGTAATTAAAATTGTAAGAAATACTATAGTAATAAAGAGCGTTACGGGATGGATAAAGAATATAACCTGCAAGACTGATGAATGTTTAGAAGACAAGAGCGGAAAGTCTATCGCCTACATAAGGCTTTCACAGTTTGGAGACAAAACAAATGATGAGTGGGTTTCAACCGTTAATTCTATAAACACGGGGATTACCAATAATAATTTCCGCGGAATCGTGCTTGATGTCCGCAATAACCCTGGTGGGTATCTTAATGACGCAGTTTTTATTGCATCCGAATTCTTAAGAAGCGGAGTAGTGGTAATTCAGGAAGACGATACGAAAAATCAGGAGATGCTTGCCGTTTCAAGAAGAGGCGTACTCTTAGAGCAGCCCTTAATAGTATTGATTAATAAGGGATCAGCCTCGGCCTCCGAGATAGTAGCAGGGGCGTTACGGGATCACAAACGGGCGAAACTTTTAGGAGACAAATCTTTTGGGAAGGGGACAATTCAGCAGGCAGTAGACGTTGATAATGGCGCAAGTCTTCACATCTCGGTTGCAAAGTGGCTGACTCCAAATGGTACCTGGATTAATAAAGTCGGACTTGAGCCCGATATCAAAGTGGAATTTGATGCAACAAAAAGCGCTAAGCTGAAAGATGACGAATTCGATAACCAACTCGAAGCAGCAATCCGCGAACTCCTAAAATAACAATTGACATTTGACAACTGACAACTGACAGGTATTCTGATAAAATTCGAATATGAAGTTATATAACACGCTTTCTCGTTCAGTTGAGGAATTCGAACCAATTAATCCGCCGAATGTTGGACTGTATGCGTGTGGGCCAACTGTTTACGATTACACTCACATAGGGCATCTTAGGAAATACATAAATGACGATATATTGGTTCGCACTTTGCGCGCAAATGGTTATAAAGTTCGTCATGTTATGAATATTACGGATGTTGGACATTTAACTTCTGATCAAGATGCTGGGGAAGATAAACTTGAAAAAGG
>CAYIRD010000044.1:0-7720 GCA_964365755.1 uncultured Gammaproteobacteria bacterium
ATCCGGAAGCTCATCGCTTGTGATCCAAGTTACATCCTCCTCAATATCAGTGTTATCATCTGGTAAACTCTCTCCCTCATTTGTGAAAGAGAAGGAAAAACCGTCCACCCCGGATCCGTTATCATAGGCGCCTTCTATTGCGATATCAATAGTGTTATCACTTGATGGCTCATCAGGGTTATGGCTTGGGGAATAAACATTTGGGTCCTGTGGGGAATTGTTGTCTATATCAAATAAATTATTGGTATCTGAATAGTAGGCTTCATAAAAATTTCCGTTATCGTCTCCGTAGTCTAGATATAAATCGTACATCTGGTCATTGGTATCGTATAAATTGCTTGTGTCTATTTGGCAAGACCAAGTTGTTCCACCTTCTCCGCTTTGTTCACCACTACAAGACTCTTCATTTTCTCCGTCATCATCGTAAATAGTAAATGTGGTGTTGGTAACAGGAGCTTCTGTCTCGGTTATGTTTGCAGTTACCGTTACAGTGCCTGAAACAAAATTGTTCTCACTTATTGGTTCAATACTTAAATTTGCTTCCTGGGCAAGAACCAATAAGGCTAAATTTGGGTTAAAAAGCATGCCTAGGATTAAAAGGCAGGCTAGTATTTTCTTGAGCACGCTAAGCGGCTTTTTCATGACATTGTATTATATCCTATAACATATGCCTTGTCAAGTCCAGAACAAATTTTTACTAAGGCTTATAGTTTATCTGATCATGTAAACTGACCGGGGTTGACTCGTTTTAGCTAATTTGATAATATAAATCGTGCCGCTCAAGAAATTATCGAATAGACGAAGAAAATATATTTTTATCTCCGGAGGAGTCATTTCAGGTATCGGTAAAGGAATCACCTCAGCATCAATAGCGCTTCTTCTTAAATCATCAGGCTACAAAGTTGCCCCCATCAAATTCGAAAACTACCTAAATCTTGATGCTGGTACTATAAATCCTATTGAACATGGTGATCCTTTTCTCTGTGAAGACGGAACAGAAGCAGATATGGATGTAGGATCGTACGAAAAATTCTTGGGAGAGGATATGGGGAGCGATAATTTTGTAACTATGGGTGGAATTTATCAGGCTGTAATTGATCGGGAAAGAAGATTCGAATATAAAGGGGAGGATGTAGAAGCGATCCCTCACATTACTGACGAGATCATTTCGAGGGTCGTCCGTTTAGGTGAAAAAAAAGCGGCTGATATTGTTTTAATTGAACTTGGAGGTACAGCCGGTGAATATCAAAACGTCTTCTACTATGAAGCCTCAAGGATTCTAACCCTCAAAAATCCTGGAGACGTAATCCATATCCACGTATCTTATGTTCCAACACCTCCGCATCTTGGAGAACCCAAAACAAAGCCTACGCAACTATCTGTTCGAACTCTGAATTCAATGGGAATTCAGCCTGATTTTATAATCGCCCGTTCTGAGAAATACCTGGATCAAAGAAGACGCGATAGATTCGCTCTTTTTTGCAATATAAGCGCTGATGCAATCATCTCAAACCCCGATGTCGAGTCTGTCTACGAAGTCCCATTAATTTTGCATCAACAAACGCTCGATAGTAAAATTCAGGAGAAACTTGGTTTCCCTGTTCGTAAACCTGCCCTTTCAGACTGGCAGAAGCTTGTCGATAAAATAAAATCGAAGAAACCAAAGACGGTTGAGATCGCAATAGTTGGAAAGTACTTTGGTACTGGGGAGTACCAGATAAGGGATTCGTATGCTGCTCTGTTTGACGCGCTTGAGCACGCTTCATGGTTTAATAATTTAGAACTTAAGACCAGGTGGATTGATGCTGAAAAGGTGGAGCGGGAGGGGGTCGAAAAATTAATTGGCAAACCGGATGGTATTATCGTTCCGATAGGATGGGGGCCAAGGGGGGCAGAAGGGATGATTGCGGCTGCGTCTCACGCTCGAGAAAACAAGATTCCATATTTAGGTCTATGTTATGGAATGCAGCTTGCAGTAGTTGGATTCGCCCGAAATGTTTTGGGGTGGAGCGATGCAAATACAACCGAAAATGCACCAAAGACGCACCATCCAGTAATTCACATAATTGCCGCACAGAAAGCTAATTTAAAAAGGAGAGCATATGGTGGAACCATGAGGCTTGGCTCTTGGGATGCTATTGTTAAGAAAGATACTTTGTCATTTGAATTTTACAAAAAATACGGACAGATTGATGAGAAAACAGGGCTTACATCAGAAAGGCACAGACATAGATATGAATTTAATGATAAATTCGCGAGAGATTTTGAGTCAAAAGGATTGATTATCTCCGCAAAGTCAAAAATTGAAGGACTGGCTGAGATCATTGAATTCTCGAAAAGCGATCACCCATTTTATCTGGGGACACAGGGACACCCAGAGTATAAGAGTAAACCGTTGAAACCGCATCCATTCTTCATAGAATTCTTGAAAGCTTGCTCGAAGTAGTGCTATAATACTCCTCCTATGATTACAGATATGCCGCAATTAAGAGAGGGACAGCTTGTCCGGGTATATCAGCGGATAAGTGAGGGCAAGCGCGATAGGAACGTTCCGTTTGCCGGAAAACTTCTTAAAGTAAGAGGACTAGGTGCAAATCAGACTATCACAGTTCGACAAAGCCTGGAGGGGGTAGACGTTGACAAAATTTTCCCAACAGCTCTCCCTACTCTCACAAAAATTGAAATAGTTGAGCAAGTAAAGAGTTTAGTTAGGGGTCAACCCGCGGCCAAAAAATCCAAACGAACAAAAAAGACTTCAAAACCCCGTAGGAAGAGATAAGATTTCTCTCTTTGTGAACGATCTTAACAAAATTCGAACCTCATTGTAATGCGCTCCTCCTTCGCTAAAGCTTCGAAGGACACAGTCGGACGCCTACGGCGTCCTCGCTAATAATTATTTTTCGCGCGCGCTTTTATTTTGTCCTTGTCCCTACCCACTCGTACACGGACAAAATAAATAGTTGTTTGTTATTTTACTCCCTTAATAAACAAAAATCTCCTGCTTTCAAACAATTCTGCTATAATTGAAGCTATGGAAACGGAAGCAGATGGTAAGTTTGTCAAAAGAGCAAAATCTATAATTTCTAAAATTCTTTACATTACTATTGCTACATCAACTAAAACCGGCTTCCCTTGGAACAGCCCAGTTTATTCAGCTTTTGATAAAGACTACAATTTCTTCTGGGCTTCAGACCAAAACGCACAACATTCTAAAAATATCAGAGAAAATAACAATGTTTTCCTCGTAATTTACGATTCTACCGTTCCAGAAGGACAAGGGGAGGGTGTTTATGTCGAAGCCAAAGCTTATGAACTAAGTGACAAAAAAGATATAGCGCATGCTCTAAGTCGCCTTGATGGAAGAGTCAATAAAAAGCCTCATTCACCAAGTCAGTTCTTAGGTAATATGCCGAGAAGAGTTTATAAAGCTGTGCCGGAAAAGATCTGGGTAAATGATGATGGAGAAATAAATGGTAATTACATTGATGTAAGAATTGAAGTCGATTTGCTTGATGAAAAAAACTAAATAATATGAAATTAAAAGAGCTCATTGAAGACTATTTAAAACGAGCAAAACTAATGCAGTTAGCAACTTCGGTTAATAATCAACCGTGGGTTTGTAGTGTATGGTTCGCGGCAGATGAGAACATGAATATTTATTGGTTTTCATCCAACACTCGTAGACACTCAAAAGAGCTACTAAAAAATAATAAAGTTGCTGCAGCGATTGTAATTCCTCAGACACCCAAAGATATTCCTCGCGGATTGCAGCTCCAAGGAACTGCTGAAGAACTTATCAAAGAAGAAGATATCGCAAAAGCAATCTCAGCATATGAAGGGATAATTTTTGAGAGAAAAACAATTGACGAGCTTATGAACGATAAGAAAAAGCCTCACAAGTTTTATAGAATTCGTCCTAATCAATTTGTATTGTTCGACATGGTAAATTTTCCAGACAATTCTAGACAGGAATATAATTTATGAAAGCATTTATATTTGATCCCTTATGGGATACGTTAATAACGGATAACCTTCTATCAAAACTCAAAGGCAGTGGCATCAAATTAGTTGTAACGAAAGAAGTAGCACCTCTAAATGATTGCAAAGCCTTATTTGAGGGCAATGATGAACGCATTCTTTGTCTAAACCCTGACTACATAAGCTGGAAATTATCGTCAGATGACTACAAAAACATTCCAAACCTGAAAGCTGTTTTAGGTGCAGCAACGTCTTATTCTTGGATAGACACTTCTTACGCTGACAAAAATAATATCCCCGTTTGCAACATCAGGAACTTCTCAACCGAGGCAGTTGCAGAATGGGCTGTAACAATGATGTTTAATTTGGCACGACAAGTACCTCGTCTTATTAAAGACGGATTTCCTCTAGATTTTGACAAAGATTTTAGGAAATACAGAGGGATAGAGTTACATGACAAGACAGCTGGCATTATCGGGCTAGGGCACATCGGCAGTGCAATTGCAAAACGCTGCGATGGTCTTGGTATGAAAGTTACTTATTGGTCTAGTTCACCTAAAACTACCAGATATGAACGCAGGGAACTGGCTGAGATTTTTGCAAATTCAGATGTTATTTTTCCCACAGTGGCCACCAACGAGGAGACTAAAAAATTATTTACTCCAGAGTTGCTAAATTCAATGAAACCATCCGCTATATTCATCAGCGTAGCTCACGAACTTTTTGATGAGCAACTTATCCTTGAGATGGTAAAAAATGTCAAACTCTTTGGATTCGGCTTTGAGGCAAGTCCGGGTAGTTTCAATAAATATGAGGGCAATGTTTGGGCTGCACCCGCTTATGCCTGGGTTACTGATGGTTCAATGAACAACTCGATGACCAAATGGGTTGAAAACATGGTTAATGCTGCAAACAATAAATTCCCAAACAGAATAAACAACAAATGAAAATAATTGACTTAACGCATACATACACCGAAGATATGCCAGTTTATCCCGGCGATCCAAAAGCAACTCTTGAACAGGTCGCTTTCATCGATAAAGATACTTATAACGACTTTAGAATTACAACCGTTATGCATGTTGGAACTCACATGGACGCTCCGCTCCATATGATTAAAGACGGAAAGAGAATAGACGAAATAGACCCCGAGAGATTCATAGGAAAAGGCGTACTGATTGATGTTAGAGGTAAAATAGCTATAGACGCATCAGCTCTTGAAGGAATAACTATAGAAAAAGGTTCGATCGTTCTGCTTTTTACAGGATTTGGAAATAAATATAGAACAGAAGGTTATTTTAAAGGCTACCCTGAACTAAAAGAAGATTTTGCTGAAAAGATGGTAGAGTTTGGAGTTAAAATTGTTGGAATGGATATGTTAGGTCCTGATTATGATAAGCCTTGGCTAACGCATAAAATCCTCTTGGGGAATAATATAACCATACTTGAAAATCTAACAAATCTTGATCAACTATTGGATGCTGGGGATTTTGAAGTTATTGCATTACCGGCAAAAATTCAAGCAGACGCGGCTCAGGTAAGAGCAATAGCTAAAATTCCTTAAAGCAGGTTTCAATGGAGGGGTATAGTTATGCAAATTATTGAAGAACTCGAAATTTTACTCGGTCAAAAATTATACGCATCATCTTTGATCTTGGCATTTATGATTCCGGATATTTGTGCAGCCATCTCTTCAGAAAATGGAGAATCTACTAAGAATAAATATAAAACTTGGTTTAAAGAATATATGAAAAAATATGAGAGGCATTTTAATGGAGATAATGCCTGGAATTATAGATGTGCTCTGCTTCATCAAGGAAAACTGAAACATCCAAAGAGTGATTACTCCTCTGTCTATTTCACGATATCGCAGAATATTAAATTTCATAATTGTATTGCGTATATTAATAAACAAAAATATTATATTTGTGATATTGAATATTTTTGCAGAGACGTAATTGGCGCTTACAAGAATTGGCATGACGTAGAAAAGAACAAAATTAACTACAAGAGAAATATGGCAGATGTCGTTAAAATTTACAGAAGTTCCTTGGGGAATATAATTAAGCCAGGAATACCTGTCCTTAGCTAGTGAATTGGCTTTGAAAATTTTTGCGTTTTTTCTGATGAAATCAGAGGAGCCGACAGTTTTTGAAAGCGAGGAGAGCCTGCGGCGGCCGAGCGCAAAGCCCCGAGAGTAGCGAGGGGCAATTACAATGAGGTTCGAATTTTGTTAAGATCGTTCACAAAAAGAGAAATCGAGGTTGGGGTTGGCGTTTTTTTCGCGGTGTCCCCCATCACCGCGAGGATTTTGAATTCATTTTTAAGAACAGAAGAAAGACGGCGATCAATAATAGTTTTAAAAACGCAAAAATTTTGGAATACTAACTGCCTATGAAATATATTGCATATTGCAGAAAATCTACGGATGAGAAAGATAAGCAGGTACTTTCTATTGAGGCGCAGATTGAAGATCTAAAAGAATTTGCCAAAAGAGAACATTTAGAGATAGTCGACTTCATTACTGAAGCAAAAACTGCTAAAACTCCAGGCAGAGAACAATTTGAACTTCTACTAGGAAAAATTGAGAAGGGTGAAGCGCAAGGCATAGTTTCTTGGCATCCCGATAGACTTGCTAGAAATTCAATAGACGGAGGAAAAATAATATACCTTCTAGATACAGGAAAATTATTAGATTTAAAATTCCCTTCCTTCTGGTTTGAAAATACTCCTCAAGGCAAGTTCATGTTAAATATCGCTTTTGGTCAATCCAAATATTATGTTGATAATCTTTCTGAGAATGTAAAAAGAGGAAATAGACAGAAATTAAGACGCGGTGAATGGCCAAGTAAAGCTCCTTATGGATACATAAATAACCAGCAAACAAGAAAGATAGATATTGATCCTAAAACTTCAAAGATTATTAAGAAAGCATTTGAGCTATTTTCAGAAGGTGGAAGATCATATACGGATATTTCATTATTCTTGTCAAAAATGGGGCTTAGAAAGGCGAATAGCAAGCCTTTACATGTCAACCAGATATCAAGAACATTTAAGAATAGATTTTACATAGGAATATTAAAATACGCAGGTGAATATTACAAGGCAACTCATAAAACGTTCATATCAAAAGAACTATTTGAAAGGGTCCAAAGACATGTAGAAAGAATAGAAAAACCAAGAAACAAAGGACATAATTTTCCTTTTACAGGAGTAGCTAGATGTGGTGAATGTGGATCAGCTATAACTGCTGAACAACATACTAAGAAATATAAAAATGGGAGTTCGCAAACCTTTGTCTATTACCGTTGTACCAAAAAGCTAAAAATCTGTTTTCAAAAATATCTCCCTCAAGGTGAATTTGAAACACAATTACGAAAAATCGTCCGGGATTGCGCTCTCCACAAAGATTACAGACAAATATTTGAAGATTGGGCAGAAAAAGAATTAGAGAAAGAAAAACTAAATTCGGAAGAAAATCTCAAGACTCTCGAGGGGGAACTTATTCAGTTAGACGAGAAATTAAATCGTCTCTTAGACGCATATTTAGACCAAGTTATTGAGCCTAACGTTTACAAAACTAAGAAGAATGAATTATTTGAAGAAAAGTTGAGGATTCAGGAAGAAATTTCAAAAATTAAAAATGATGGTTTGAGTTGGCTCGAACCTATGAGAGAAATTATAGATAGCTCGATAACATGCTATAAAACCGCGCGCGCGAAAAATAATTATGATGAATTAA
>CAYIRD010000045.1:0-7640 GCA_964365755.1 uncultured Gammaproteobacteria bacterium
TCGAACACTGGAACTTTCGTTCCGGAGCTTACGCTCCATCCCCGGCATTACACCTGTCTGGACTTTCCTAGGGGTGCCATACGGTACCCCTCGACAATCCTTCTTCCTAGCAGACATATTATACTACAGTGAGTATGCCATTGTAAACTATAAGCCAAGTTGGGGTTGCATAGGATTTTGTCCGTTCGACTTTGCTCAGGGTAAAATTTTAGTTCGCAGAACATAGAATTTTATATTCGCAGGTATATAACCCCGTGGAACAGTCGACGGGGTTAAGAGCTTATTTATAAATTAGGTAGAGGCCGAAGGCCATTAGGAGAATTGCTAGTGCTTTAATGCCTAAAATTTTCTTGCTTAGTTCTTCTTTAAATATCTTTGGCAACCAAATAGATAATATTACAGCGTAAAGCAATACGAATACACTCTGAAATCCTCTAAAAACACTGATCAGACTGACCGATCCAGATGTGAGAGCCCAGAATCCGCTAAGCGATGCCATTATTACAAAAAACATAGCTGATATAAGGAACATCCATCCAATTGGTTTCAAAGTCGATAAGTTGCTGACGAATCTATTCCTAAAGCCCGATACAAACAATAGCAAGATAGGAGTTGGAAGAAATTCGCCCAAACCTACATACGCTGTTAAATCCCAAAAAGGGTAATTATCATAAAGAGATTTCAAGATTACTGCCTGAATTGCCCAAATTAAACTCGATAAAACCATCCACCAAAAGGCATCTCTTAACCTAAATACACCTTCTGTTTTTCGAAGAGAGATTAAAAAACCACCTAACAAAATTAATACAAAAGCAAAATAATAATTGGTTGTCAGTACCTCCCCGAGAAACAAAAAAGAAAATATCAAGACAAAAGGTGGGGTAAATTGAAATAAGGGGATTACTCGAGATATTTCTTCTTTAGCGATAGCTTGATAAAAAGCAAAGATAGCAAGTACTTGAATTGAGCCTGCAAATATGGCCAATGCTATTGGTTCAAAACCTAGATTACCTAAGCCATTGAATGTGTTGATAACTAAGGAAAGAATCAAGAAAGAAATTCCTGCGATTAAAGTTAAAACAACTGAGTCTTTGAGATATTTTCCTATTAATAATTTATCTACTATGTTATCCGCCGCCCATAAGGCTCGAGATAGAAGAGTAAAAATTATCCAATCCATATCTCTGTAATTATATACCAAGACTTATTTAGTTTGGGTTGCAGAGGATTTTGTATTCGCAATTTTTGCAAAGGATAGTTCCTGAGCATTTGAAGTCGCTTGATTCAATTTGATCAATTTTTTTAAGGATTAATTCGCGAATTTCTTCTATTCTCTCCTTGCTCATATCTTCTGATTTCTTTTTTCCTTCTTCAAGATACAAAAGGGAGACTCTAATATTCTCTGGTTTCTGTTTTAAAATTTTATCTTCAACCTCAGTTGCCGCAAGAGCATAGATACCAAGCTGCAGTGTATAGTTGAATTGCGACATTCCCTCAGATTTCCCTGTTTTGTAATCAACAATTTCAATTTTCCCATTTTCAAGCTTATTTATCCTATCAATTTTCCCAACAATTTTTATTGGATTTTTGCCATTGTTACGTTTTAAGAAAAAAGCGAAGGGTAGCTCAAGAGAAAGTGGTAAGTTTTTTGGCTCGAACATATTTTTATAGTAATCCTTTATTATTTTTTCACCAAGAGTAAACATTTTCTTCTCATAAGACTTATCAGAATATCCTTCAGAAATCCACCGAGCTTGGAGCATATTTAAAAAGTCAGATAAAGTTTGCTTTTTGCCGCTTCGCAAAGCTTCGTAAAAATAATAAAAAGTGTCATGTATCGAAATCCCAAAAGAAAGTGGAGCTGTTTGAGGGGTTGGTAAATTCAATAAAAATCTTGCTCTAAAATGCAGAGGACAAATGTCAAAACTTTGTAATTGGGAGTAAGAAATCCGTTCAATCTGAAAAGGAGTAGTTGTTCGAATCTCATCTGTAATTTGTTCTTTGCGATAATCTTTTATTGCCGAAAGTATAGAGAGCTGTTTTGTTTCTCGTTCGATTTCAAGTTTTTTAGCAAGCTCTGGGAGTGACTCAAAGACAAATGGGGAAATTCTCCTTTCTCTCTTTCCGTCCGCATAGAATTTTGAGGCTGTGAAGAATAATAAGTCACGAGCTCTTGTCATGCCAACATAAAAAAGCCGCCTTTCCTCCTCAATATGATGATCTCCTTCCGGTAAGACCTCTTTAATTAGCTGTGCGGCAATCGGGATTTTCTCTCGCCGCTCCCGTGTTGGAAAACGGTCCCGGACTAAATTCACCATAAACACGATTGGGAATTCAAGGCCTTTACTTCCGTGAACTGTTAGAATATTGACGGCGTTTATTTCCTTGAAGTCTATATCCGAAACAAGTGGGCTATCCCCCATTTCTACTTGAAGATCAAGCCAATCAACAATCGAATATATATTCGCATCAGGATTTAATGTTTCAAAAGTTTTAATTCTGTCAAAAAACTTAGCGATTGCCTGAGCTTCTTTCTCGTCTTTCTCCGTTTTAATATCAAGGAATGAGTTTAAGAGCCCCGAGTCAAGCAGAAAATAATAAAGAATTTGTCCTGGAGGATCTTTTTTGGCTCTTTCTAAATGTCTTAGAATCATCTTAACGATTTTTTTCACTTTCTCTTTTCCCAAATCCGGTAAATTTGTTTCCTCAACATGCTCTAAGGCTTCAAATAGAGTCCACGCTCTTTTTTTGGTGTGGGAGAGTAAATGATTTATCTCCCTCGCGGTTAATCCGAATATATCTATGTTTAGGACACGATATAAAGAAACTGAGTCATCAAGGTTATATAAAACCTTAAAGTAGGCAATCAAATTTCTTATCTCTTCCTGCTGGAAAAGATAAGAAGGACCTAAAAACTGGTAAGGAATCTTATTCCTTTGCAACGCAATTGTTATTGGTTGGGCATGGTTGTTTGCGCGAACTAAGATTGCAATGTCTGAATATTTATATTTCGAATTTTTCATAATAGATTTAATATTCTGAGCAATTTTTTCCGCCTCCTCATCAACTCTATCTGTTAATATAAATTCAACAGCCTTGCCACGGATTTTTCTTTCAGATGCTAATTTCTTGTTAATGTTCTCGACTACTTCAAGACGGTTCGGGTTATTATTTTGAATCATAGCGTAAGCTCGATCTAGGATTTCCTGAGTTGATCTATAGTTCTTAATTAAAGTTATAATTCTTGTTTTCGGAAAGTTGTTTCTGAATTGAATTACATTAGACAAAGCGGCCCCGCGCCACCTATAGATAGCCTGATCATCATCCGCAACAACAGTAATGTTTTGTTTTACTCCGCAAAGTTGCATTGCCAATTCATTCTGAGCGTAGTTTGTATCCTGAAACTCATCAACCAAGATATACTTGAATTGGTTTTGGTATCGTTTAAGAACATTCTTTCTTGATCTAAGTAAAAATAAAGCTTGAGAAATTAAATCCGCAAAATCAAGCATCCCCTCCTTTAATTTCAGATCCGAATATTGTTTATAGGCTTTTGCTAGCTCTAAATTCTTTTTCTTTTCAAGAACTTCCTCAGGAACGTTTTTGGGCAAGGCCTTAATTTGAGACTCAGCAAACTTTAGATATTCAGCAGGCACAATATCTTCATCTGCAAGTCTTGCGAAATGTGTAAGTAAAGATTCTAGAAATTTGTTTGGGTTTCCAAGGGGACGAAAATAATCAAGATCGAGTTTAAACAAGTTTCTTTTCAGAAACATAATGCTTTCAGATTCTGTCATTAGTTTAAAATTGGGATTTAAACCTATTGCAATTCCTTCTTGGCGCAAGAGGTTATCGCAAAAAGTGTGAAATGTTGAAATCCACATTTGTGTATATCCATAAGGCATCATTCGATCAACCCGATCTTCCATCTCCTTTGCTGCTTTATCAGTAAATGTAAGCGCAAGGATTTCTTCCGGTTTTGCTAATCTTTGTTTAATTAAATATTTGATTCGCTCTGTTATGACAGTAGTTTTACCGGTTCCAGCCCCTGCAATTATAAGAAGGGGTCCAGTTTTGTGTTCAATTGCTTTTTTCTGTTCGGAGTTCAAGTTGACTACCATAGTGGATTATTTTATCATATGAGATCCCAATAAAATTACTATTTGGCGAGGACTTTTTGGAGAAGTCTTAGAGTTTCTTTTTTTGCTTCCTCAACTGATTGACCTTCTGCCGCCGCCGCTTTAGTAAACATCTCGGAAAGCACAGGATTTTGTTCGACAGAATTATTCTCGAGCGCTGCCAAAACCATCTCTTTCGTGTCTTTCTCGCTTTTTCCTAATTTTTCACCTAGGTGATGAAAAGTGTGATTGGTTATATTGTCAGGGTGCCCCATGTCATCATCAGGAGCCTCACATCCGCAGTTATAACACATAGTTTTTCCCCAATTGACAGGGCCCAATTGGGGGCCCCGATTAGTTATTGTACTATGATTGTGCCTTTTTGGGAAGGATTGAAGTGGTTGTGATAACCATATGTTCCTGCGGCTACAAATGTAACTTGAACAGAGGAGCCGGAGGCAAACTCACCACGATTTAAGAATCTATTTTTATTATGGGTAGGGTGAGGATCTGAGTTGACTGTGACAGCGCCGCCACTCTGGTTTATCCAGACCACAGTATCACCCTTTTTGACTGTAAGTGTTTGTGGCGAAAATCCATCTTTGTCAACTATAATTTCACTCCTTGGGATAGGAGGTTCTTGTTGTGTCGCTGATTCCTTGGTCTGCCGGTTTGATAAAAAGGAAGCCAAACCAAGCACCAGAACGGCTATTATAATAAGAGGAAGAACAAGCTTTTGCATACATTTAAGTTAGCATAAAGTATTGTGTAAAATCAAGAAATACCTTATATTATCTTCATGTCTAATCCCCCTCAGAGTTTCTCCCCGAAATTGATCAAAAAGATACAGTTAACAGCCGATACTTTTTCTTTTTATTTTACCCGCCCCCCAGATTTTGAGTTTGTTCCGGGACAGTATATTAAAATGACGTTAAATATTGAAAATCCTGATGATCGGGGGCCTTCACACTTCTTCTCAATAGCATCCTCACCCACGGAAAGAGAACACTTAATGATCACGACCAGAATTCTTCAAAGTACTTTTAAAAAAACACTCGGCAATCTTCCCATCGGGGCAGAAGTGCAGATGAGAGGTCCCCATGGGATGTTCATATTAGAGGAAGAGAATCCTCGCGCCAAGGTATATCTTGCGGGAGGTATTGGTATAACACCTGCAAGATCAATGTTAGTTTATTTGCGGGATAAAAATCTAAGTATCCCCTTTGCTCTAATGGTGTCTTTTAGCAATAGGGATGAAATTATCTTTTTTGAAGAATTAAATTCTCTTTCAAATGAGGTTCGAAAAATAGTTTATGTCGTTACTTCCGAAGAAGGACGAATTGATGGAGATAAAATTAAAAAAGATGCTCCTGATTTTCTAAATTCTCTTTTCTATATTTCCGGGCCCGCTGGATTTGTTGAAGCAATGGAAAAACTGGTCAAGAGCATAGGAGTCTTGGAGGAAAATATCAAAGCAGAGGATTTTCCAGGCTACTAACTTTTAAGAAGTTCTTTCTTCCCGACGGTAGTTTCCGTTCGGGATCCCGCACGAATGTTCCGATGGTCGTTGCCATGCGGAATTCCGCGTGAATGAAATTCATCGGAAGAATTCGTCGGGACTTCTTGTTCAAGAGTTGATGTGGTTTTGATTTTCTCGCCCAATTTTGAGAAGCCCGTGTCTACCTGGTTCATCATGTTATAGGAATTCGAAACGTGTTTATTTAATGTATCTAGATTCTCGCCGACTTTTTCGTACTCTTTTTGAATGGATCGCAGGCCTGCCAGGATTTTTTGCGCGTGCTGAGTAATTTTTTGACCCTCAAACCCCATGAGAATTGCCCTAAGGTATGCGTAAAAAGTCATAGGGGATACAGGAAGAACTCTAAATTTTTGAGAATAATCAAAAAGAACAGAGTTATTAACTATTTCATAATAAACGGATTCGGATGGAACATACATAAGAGCATAGTCGATAGTACCTTCTGCGGGCAGTATATATTTTTTTGCTATATCATCAATGTGTTTTTTAACATCGGAGACGAATTCCTTTTCGGCCGCCTTTTTATCAGTATCCGATTTTGCTGAATTCATCTTACGGAAATTCTCCATTGGGAATTTGGAATCAATGGGGATTATACCCGCCTCAGTTTTAATTGCGGCATCTACAATTGCCCCATTTTTAAAAGCATATTGAAGGTAGAAGGACTGCTTGGGTAGCAGTTGCGATAAGAGTTCCTTCAAAACTTGCTCGCCAATGTTCCCCCGCAATTTGGGGCTTTGAAGAAATTCCTGGAGATCCCGCATTGATCTCCCAATCTCCGACATTTCGCCGATGTTTTTCTGTACTGCCGAAATTACGCGTGCCGCATTATCAAGCCTTTCATTTAGTTGTTTTGAATTCGAAAGAAGAGTAGAGTTCATTGTTTTACTGTTTGTATCGAATGAGGATTGCATAGATTTCATCCACTCGATTAGAGAGGAATCAGGGTTAGGATTTTGTTTTCGAATTAGATAAATTACAATCGCAAACCCCATAACAAGAATAGAGGAAACAATGAGCAGCTCAGAATTCATAGCCTCCTATTTTACCACAATTTTTTCTTTCTACTTTTGGTCCGCCAAAAGTAGCAAAAACTCTCGCCAGTGGTACTCGTGCTTTCGAAATCTCACTCCCTAGCGGGGGATACTATTCCCCCTCACTGGTTCCAAGTCGTTGCTTGGCCCAGGAGTCCCCCTGTACGTTCGCTCATTTCTCACGCACTCCGTTCCAATTGGCGAGGATTAGTTCTGGTTGCAAATGCGAGGGGTTATATATTATTGTTTTTCTCAATAGATTCATATAGAACTATGGCGAGGGAGACCATTACGTTGAGGCTTACGTTAACGCCGAACATTGGCAGTTCAACTGTTTGGTCTGCGATTTTAAGAACTTCTTCTGATACACCGTGAGTTTCGTTTCCAGCTACTAGTGCAATAGGGAATTCGTAGTTTGCTTCTGTGTATGGAATACTTTTCGGGGATTGTTCGATAGCAATTACCCTTAAATTTTTAATTTTTAATTTTAAATTTTTAATTGCGGAAACGGCAGTTTTCGAATGTTGCCAGTCCACCCATTCAGTCGTGTTGATCGAAGCTTTTTTGATTCGTGTGTTTGGTGGAGTCTCAGTGTATCCACAGAGAAAAATCTTTTTTGCGCCCACTGCATCGGCCAAGCGAAATACTGCCCCAACATTATATGTATCTAGTACATTGTCAAGAATAATGTATATATCGTTCTTTTTGACTGCTTTTTTTTCTTCGACTTTTACATTAGTTCGCCTCAAATCATATGCATTAAGTTTCATAGCGAATATTATACCTAATTCGATTGAGGAACTTCAGGTTGAGGCTGTTCTGTCTGTTGTGGTTGGCTTTCTTTTTTAGCCTCGGGAGTTGACGGAATAGCCTCTTTTATGAGTTGATTTTTGGTCCAGACGGCAAAGTCGCATTTTGGATAATTCTCACATCCATAGAAGGTTCTGC
>CAYIRD010000046.1:0-7528 GCA_964365755.1 uncultured Gammaproteobacteria bacterium
CTGGGGAGGAGTTCGTCCAAGCGCATGGACGCTCCTAGCGGAAACAGCCCGAGGCGGAATGCAAATGCTTGCCCCAAGTCCGCTCGAAGACGAGCGGACTTTTCCCACCCGTGCGCGCACGCGAGGACTCCCTTCAGATTTTTGAATACACAACGCCTGTTCCGGTTTTGCCGACTTGTTTTATCTTTCCTTCTTTTTCGAGCGCCGATAAATATCTCGTTGCTGTTGCGTCAGAGACATGCAAGAGTTTTTCCACTTCGTCGTTGGTGATTTTGTTTTTCGTGGTGAGCGCGAGCATTATCTTGTCTCGCTTCTTGCGCTTGCGGTCTTGGGTGGCGATGCGGGCGCGAGTGAGGAAATCGCGGATGGGGTGTGCTGGGGCTGGTGTACTGGCCGCCGAGGACGGCGGCTCGGGAGTCAGCTTGTCCTGAGCGGAGTCGAAGGGCTCACTTTCTGGGGGCAACGGCTCATTGGGCGGTATTTGAGCCGTTGGGGTTGAGGATTGAGCCGTTTCGGGGGCTGGGACTGCTTCTGTGGGTGCAGGAGTCGGTTCAGGCACGCTCTGGACTGGTTCGGGCGCAGGAGCTTCAACAGCCGGGCTTGGCGATTCGGGGGCTGGCTGTGATGCTTCAAGGGCAGGTGTTTCTTCCTAGATTCTACCGCATAGCCGGGCTCTGCTTGGCGCGAATGGCTCAACGAGATGAGCCATTCGTTGGGGGGCTATTTGGGCGTGTAGAAGACGCCTTGTCCGATTGTTCCGTGCTGGGTTAGCTTTTCCTCCTTTTCTAACTCATCCAAATACCGCTCGGCGGTCGCGTTAGATACTCCGGCCAGTTTCTCCACATCATTATTCTGTATCTTTCCGTGCTCCTGCACAAATGCGAGAATCTTCTGTTTGTTCCCGGCCTTCTGCTCCATTTGTTTGGCGATAAATCCGACATTCGATTTTCGTCGCGCGATATACATCCCGAGAGCGATTCCGACAATGGCAACAATAATTAAGACAAAGTAGTTCATTATCGCCTATGTTTTTTTAAGGTCTCTTTTTATTTTATTCACCACCTCCAACACCACATCAAAAGATCCCTCAGCTTTTTTGAGAGATAATGCCCGCCGAGTTTTGGACAAATGAAATGTATTTCGAATACTCTGTAAATCAATTACTCGGTCGTGTAAATCCTTGCCCAGAAATTGCTTGCACTCTGCAATCAGGTCATGAAACCAAACGCGTGTATCATCCTTTTCCACTCTGCTAAAATGAGCCACGAGTAATTCCTTACCACCCGTACCTTGCAACTCGATTGGTAATGTATGTTTATCGGTATATTTATCCTCAAAAAACTTTTTCTTCTTCTTTTTCGTCCAGAACAAGAGCAGTGCTTCAACAATTGACATGTTATACAGAATCACTGTACGGACAGTCTCGTCTTGATATTCGTCTTCGATTTTCTGCGCAAGAACCCAAAGCCATGCTACAAACTTGACCGACTCAATTATGTTAGTGCGAAACGCCTTGGGCGTGACAAAACTAAACGCATCCGCGTCCATAGTTATCTTTTTGTCGATTCAGCCATCTTGAGCAATTTTGAAAGTGAACTAGCGCCCTCACTTTTCAGAACAGTAGAAAGTTTGGCATCCGAACGATACCCAAGATCAACTTTATACTGCTGCTCAATGGTTCCGACCAGCGTATCTCCTCTCTTTCTGTGTATGGTCTTGCTCATATAATTTATAGAATATCATAGAATTTATAGTGCAAATATTTCGTGAAGAATTGCTTGGGAATAGTGAAATGTGCCCTCGGGAGGATTCGGACCTCCAAAATCGGGATAGAAGCCCGACAGTTTATCCATTAGCTTACGAGGGCGTGTGCCTTCGAGAAGAATCGGACTTCTGTCTCGCCCTTTTCAAGGGTGCGCTCTACCATTGAGCTACGAAGGCAAATAGAAAAGCCGCCACGAACACCCGCAATGAGAGCGGGTTCGTGGCGGCTATCTAAAGTTCCTTCGTTGCATTATGAGAACACTATATCAAAGTTCCTCTGCAATTTCAACTGCCTCTTCCTCGTCTAGCCCATCGCCAATCAATTCCTGCGCCTTCTCGGCGATATCTTCGTCAATTTCGTGCTCTACCATCAGGCGCGCAATTTCTGGGTCCATAGATTACCAAATCAAATCTTTAACTGTTGGTTTATTCTTCACAGTTCTAAACTGCCACTCTCCCCACGAATCTTTATCCGTATTTAGTGCTTCGCACCATAACTTTGCTGAATCCCATTTAGTTTGATCCTGTTCTCTCTCCTTACCTTTTATCTCCAAGAGTAAATATTTGTTCCCTTTATATTTAATAACGAAATCGGGGAAATAAGACCGCATAAGTCCTTTGTGGACATACGGGATAGTAAAGGCCAAATGGTCATTTTTAACCCACGCAACGACATCATCAATTTCGTTATCAAGTATTTTACCTATGTTTTCCCACCTGCTATCCTGCACAAGATGACTAACATGGCACTTCATTTCGGGAGCAGAATAAGTGTCTCTAGTCGTATACCACGGAGTCATTACCGACGTTGTTTTGAATTTATTTATCGGGTCAGGTATGGGATAAGACTTTGTATCTTGGCTTAAGTTAATTGCCTGTCTAACCATTGAAGTAATCTTGGTGGTATTTAGACCTATGAGAATATTTTTATAAACATCATAATTACTTTTATCAGCATCTATAACTACATTCTTTTCAATAAAATCGGAGACGACTTTAAATATTTGTTGAAACTTATTACCGTCGTCAATATTTTTCCATGTATCATCCAGGCCGTTCTTTATACTAGATGTTATGGCAAAAATACTTTGTTTCAACCGATAGTCTTTACCAAGATATTCTTGGATGGAGCTCATTTTTTGAGATTGTGATAAATCTGGACGATCAATTGTAGGGGCAACTTGAACCCATACAGGATTCTCCGTCGGGGACAGTGTTATTTTCTCCGTTTTCTTCCAATCAATATCAACAAAATATTCCGTCTCTTTTTGTACCCGCAAAATATTTGGGAAAAGAATCTGATATTGTTTTTTCTGTGGCAGTACTTGTATAAAAGTCTTTGGTTTTTCTGGACCAGGCCCCGGACCCTCCTTTCCTTCTATTGGTAGAAAACTAAAAGGAATACCAAAGACAGTCACATACTCTGGTTTTAATAATCCAGTAGTTTCGTCAATGTCATAACTCATTCTACGAAGTCCACGGCCGACAACTTGTTCACAAAGTAATTGTGATGTAAACGCGCGTAATCCAAGTATCTGTTTAACATTATTCGCATCCCACCCTTCCGAAAGCATATTCACGCCAATGACACATTGCACATCTGCCCCTGGCTTTCCTTGTTTACCAACAGTATTGAATTTCTCTCGGAGAGCGGCGTCTTCAATATCTTCAGCGGTGCTATCAATTCTTAACACTCCATCTTTCTCTGCTATTTCTGATACGCCCAAATGACTATGCAGAATTGAGTATTCTATCCTCTGAGATGTGAAAGTGTTATTACAAATTACTATCATAGACGGTGGTACTCCTTTACTCCAATCATTTTTAGTCGCTAACCAATCCGTTGAAAGAATTTTGAATGCACTTCTTACAAGGTCAGGCAAGTCTACATTCGGTTCACTTTTCTTAGTTAGATCTTCTTGAATACCTTCCTCGTAGTAAATATGGAATAATTTTGACTTATCTCCAGCCACTTTCTCTGAAGAATACGAGCTGTCTCTCACTGCAATTGTTGGCGTTTTTACCAAACCAGACTCGATCGCATCATGCAATCCGAAATCGGATATAATCCAATTAAATAATTCAAATCCCGTATTAGAAGTACGTCCTTTTGGTACGAAAGGAGTGGCTGACATGTCATAGGCAGTAATAATCCCCCGTGCCTTATGTATTTTATCTAAGCCTTGTACCCAAATAGTCGCTTCTTCGTTTTCTTTTTTCTCCAGCTCCTTATCTTCTCTTGACTTCCCAATTTCAGCAGAATGTCTATGGCAATGATGGGCCTCGTCATTTATTACCAGAATCGGAGCATCTCCAGAAAATTCTGATAATACTCTTTTTGTAAAAGCAGTATCACTTTCTTCACCCATCTTTTCTCTCATCACCTTAGGTAAAGTTTCTTTCTTTTTTGGAGCAATGGCCTGCCAGTTAAGTATTACTACTTTTGATTGATATAAATATTCTTTAAGTGAAGGCGGGACAATATCAAAGTCGTCGTAATAATTTGATTCATTACTTGGGATTAAAACACTAAGGCGATGCCTTACAGTGATACCTGGTGCCATCACGAGTATGTTTTTCGTAAACCTTGTATCTTTTGGATTAGCAACTTTATTGAGGGCCTGCCACGCGATAATCATCGCCATTACAACTGTTTTCCCCGTCCCCGTTGCAAGTTTTGTACAAGCCCGAATCCATTCGCTATCACTTCTGTCTTTCAGATTTATTCCTACTTTCACTGCATCCGGAGCTTCCGTGAGCCAAATAATGGTCTCAATCGCTTCTATCTGACACCAAAAATATCTTTGCCCACCTTGTTCAAATCCTTCTTGTTCAAATCTATTCCAATGCTCCAACAGCTTTTTCGTAGTTGATGTTACATTTGGATATCCTTTCTCTTTCCATTCTTTAACTCGTGGCCGTATCATGCTGGCCAATTCCAATTCATGAAATTGCGTTGCGCCCTTACCTACCTCTTGTTTACCTACAGTTGCATAATATCCAGCCTTTCTACGGCCGTTTTCTCTATGATAACTTTCGCTATTTTCGTCATACTCAAAATGATACTTCGGTTCAAAGTATGGAGAGTTGATTACAAATCCTTGGTTTTTATTTTCCGATTCCATATATCTATATTTTCTTCACGATTAACATCTCAACGCCGCGATCATCGACTATTTTTACAGCGATGATTCGTTTATCGCCAGGTATAAACGGTATCGATGTTGTACCCGTATATTGTTCTAACAATTCTTCGTCCACAGTACCATTTAAAGCTTTTGCGAGCTTAGTCCAGTCTCTTTTCTCATCTTGCATTGGAAAAAATATCTGCGACGGAAACAGAGACCTATTATCATAATCCGTATCAAGCATCCAAACAGCAATTTTGTCTGTACTCCCGCCCTTGAGTTCCTGTGTACGAGGATCATAGTAATCAAATCCTTTTACCTCTACTTGGTATTTCCCATCTTTAGTTTTATGGATTTCAATATCTGGTTCGCCAATGAGCCAAAAGGGTCTGTCCGTGTTTGCTTTTTTCTTTAAATCTTTAGTGAGTAAATCTGTATTCATTTGGGCTTTCAAAATTTGGAGTCCTGTAATTTTTATATTATCTATGTCTTTCGATGCTTCAGGGTCAAAGGCGTATGAGCAAAAAATAACCATATTTGGCTTCTCGGCCATATTTCTAATTTCATCCATTGTTCGCTCAATTTGAGTCTGTTCCATTGGAGCGTAGTCAGGTCCAAAAACTATTGCGCATTTTTTGTATTCTCCATCGCCATCAATATTTCCAAACGCGTGGATTTCATTAAATCCTTCGGAAACTTCTACGCTATTAAATGTGATTCCTTCGTTTTGGTATGAACGTATACCCGAAGTACGAATACTATCGAGATAATCATTCAATTTCTCGGATACTGGATTTGTCGGATTTGTTTTGTCGGATACATCAGGAAGGTTCCCTTCTATCGGCTTAGTTCTAACGCCTGGTACTGCTTCAACTGTAAATGGGCCAGTCACTCTAACCTTGTCTTTCACCACAAATGCTTGATCATAGAGGGTTTCTTCTTTAGCTGGCTCATTGTTAGCGATACTCCCTAGTGTGACGTGGGGTACTGTTTTGTATTTGAAACCGGAAGATACACCTTCTTCTTTTTGTGCCATTTCATAGTAATCAAACTTCGCAGTCATTAGTCTTTGCTTTGCGAGCTGAATAGCCACTCGCGAAGTATCACAAGTAATCCATCTACGGCCCCATTCTTCTGCAACAAAAGCGGTGGTCCCAGATCCACATGTGATGTCCAGTACCAGGTCTCCAGGATCTGAGGTCATGAGTAAACATCGTTTTATTACCTTATCGTTTGTTTGAACGACGTATATTTTGTAATTACCACCTGTTCCAGTGTCAGTCCACAGGTTCGTTATTGGAAAAACTGGGAAATCGTCTATATATCTCTTATAACTTAGTGTTTTGGTTCCAAGAATTAATCTACCGGCTTTTGCGAGTGCATTTAAGCCGTTTACGTTCGTTTTCCATCTGCCCATATAGATATTCCCATTGTAATTATATTCAACAAGTGAATTTCCTTGCGAAGTTAGGTCGCCAGATCTAAACAAACGAGCCCCATTGGGTAATTGCCCAGAAATAAGTTCCTCTTTTTTTATAGGTCTTTCCGTGCCATCAGATAATTCGACAGAACGATACATATCGGACCCTTCTTCTCCCAGCTTTTTATCGAAATAGAGTTGTCTGTATTTTAATTTGCTTTTGTCCTTAGAAAACCATACAAGGTAATCGCAAACTGACGCCAAATAGTTCTCCTGCAAACCACTTGTTTTCCAAAATGGAATAACGTCTACATAGTTCTCAACGCCGAAGACCTCAATCATCAAATCTTTTACGTAGTTGAGATTTTCATCGCTTATTTGGACGAATACACTTCCACTCTCATGGAGTAACTCTTTTGTTAAGAGTAATCTATCTCGCAAATGCGTTAAATAACTGTGGATTCCCAACTCCCAAGTATCACGAAACGCCTTAATCATCTCTGGTTCGGCGGGAATGCTGTCATCATCTTTATCTTTAACATCTCTCTTATTCGTAAAGGGCTGAAAATTAGAATTGTATTTAATACCGTACGGAGGGTCTATATAAATCATCTGCACCTTCCCGGCCATTTTCTCCTTTTCCAATAGAGAATTCATAACGAGTAAACTATCCCCAGCAATGAGACGATTTGACCAATTCTTGGTGTGGCCATAAAAATCAAACTCTTTCTCTGTATTTAAATTTTCACTCGGCTGTTCAAAAAGTGATGGCTGTAATTTAACTGTTTCTTCAGTCTTTTTGAGAACCTGTTTTATTATTCTTTTTGGATCAATTCGTTCGTGAATATGGAGCGATACAGTATCAACATCGAACGATACTCCTTCTGTTTTTCCGGCCCAAGACAGTGTCGGGTCAATATACGGGTCATGTTGGTATGTTTTCTTCTTTGGTTTTGAATCCAAATCACTACTAACAAGCCCCACTTGCGGATTATTAACCCGTTTGGCGGCCGTATGTTGGTATTGCCCAAGAGAGATGTCTTTTTCCTTTGTTTGTTTCGCCATGGCCGTTATTAAAACCTAGTATAACCCTAAAACCCTCGCCCTGCCGCTCCATACAATTCCGAACAACCCCCCCCGCGAATTAAAGACAAAAGAAGTGCGGACAGGGCTCGGGGCCGCCGTCCGCGGCGGCGAGCCCGCGAGTCTGCGAGCG
>CAYIRD010000047.1:0-7220 GCA_964365755.1 uncultured Gammaproteobacteria bacterium
CCTTTTAGTACAAAAGGAATGGGCAAACCATTCCTACCACTATCTGAATGACTTTATTAAATGCTTATTGCCTACAGGTTACAGTCTACCGCCAAGGTTTAAAATACCGAGGCGGTTTTTTGTTGCCCAAAATTATCTCTTCTTGTATTTTGAGATATGCGTCTACTATAATTCGGGTATGAAAGAAGATGAACGAACGATTTTGAAAGCAGAAGGAGCAGGTCAATTTGTAGGTGAGCGAATTTTATCTCAAGAAGCATTGGACGTTGCTCGAAGAATTTTTCCTCAAGATGAAAAACTTCCATTAATGAGATCAGAGTATGATCTAGAAAATCCTGATTTCCACACAACGTATACAGGTGTAGTTGCAGATATTCAAAAGTATCCAGCAGGAGATCAACGCAGGTTTTTCTCAGAAGTTTGGGGTTCTAATGGAGTTGATGTGCCGAATCCATCAAGACTTGCTGGATTTCTCGCAAGATGCAACAATATTCCATGGTATCGCCCGCGGCAAGAAGTAAGCAAAGTGGAAATACAAGGCTCGATAGATAAATATTTTTCTGCGTTAAACACAGAGAGCTTACCAGTTGTGATTATTAAAAATGATTATTCGAAAGCAATTGACATGGAAGTAGAACAGTCTTTAGAAAGTAACCCAGCCAGAAATTTCTTAAAAGCATTAAGCAGTGTCAAAGATAAAAAAGTTTTTCCAGACAGTCAGGGAAATCCGATTTGGCTATCAACTCACGCGGTTGCTTCGCATCCAGTTTTCGAAGATTTTAAAGATAACAAGGATAAATTTATAGGGAAACTTGAAGGAGCCTTGATGTTTGGTGGGAGTATAGATAATTTTAGCGATGATGAAAAAAAGGCACCATGGTTATATTTTGCAGCGCGGAAGGCGGCAAGCCATATATTAGACGGAGCGGAATACGAAGTATATAGCGATAAAATGACTGAATTAGGTTTTCCTAAGAATCCCATAGAAGGATTAGTCGATATTTATGAAGCTGGTTATTACCCTATAGGTGTTTTGGAAGTAGAGCAGAATGGAGAAAAGAAAAAGGTATTTGGAATTTTCCAGCCTCCAATAAAAAATTTGCCTCTCTAAATACTTCTATTCACTATTAACTATTTGCTATTCACTGTTTTGGAGTAGTGCAGCAGAAGGATTCGCGGCCTAAAGATGTGGTACACATATCATTTCCTTCATATTTAACTATTTCCCCAGGCTTACAATAAGTTTGCGGCCGGCAGGTATTTGTTGATCCGTCAGAGTTAACTGCAGGACACCCAGGAGAAGTTGTAACTTCTGCAGAAGGTATTTCTGTTGCCTGCGGTGCGAGAGTCTGACGTTGGTTGACCAAAAAGATTGTTACAGGAAGAGAAATCGCAACAAAAAGAAAAACCAACCCTCCTAAAACCTTCATCCCATCATTCACAATATCAGTATCGCTCGAAAAAAATGTTTTGTCAAATCTAATGGATTCTGAAGCTAATTTGTGCTAAACTGTTTCTCTATGGTCCGGTGGTGAAGTGGGTCGGACTGAGCGTCAGCGAGGGAGACCGGCTGCGAAGCGTCAGCGAAGACAGCGGTGGCCCGGAGGGCGCGGGAGTCTGTCCCGATAGAATCGGGATCGCGAAGTTGCAAGACATTTTGGCACGATGGTGAAGTGGAAACACGGGGGTCTGCAAAACCTCTATGCACGGGTTCGATTCCCGTTCGTGCCTCACAAAATGTCAGCAACTTCTGGGACAAATACTTCTATGCACGGGTTCGATTCCCTTCCGAGCCTCAAATCTACTTTGAAGTAACCACAATAGTTGTCGATATTCCTATATTCCCTTTCTTATCATAAGCTTTTGCAACAAGATTGTATATTACTCCTTTTGGCTTAGGAACTTTCCAAGAGCATTTGTATGAAGCCTTACTATCACTACATCTCAATACATCATTAACATAAAATTCTACCTTAGATATCCCTGAGGGATCAGAAGCAGAAGCCTCAATAGTTGTAGTTTTATCGCGTGAAACCTTTGAACCATTCGAGGGCTTAGTAATTTTAACAGTTGGAGCTGTTGTGTCCCCGGCTGGCGTCGGTGAAGGGGTAGGCGTTGGTGGAGGAGGGGTAGGGGTGTGAGTCGGAGAGGGTGTGGGGGTCAACCCCCCTGTTTGTGTAGAGATTGATTGCATTGCGGCCATTATCGGTTCGTAAGAAGACTTTGGTGTTCCTTGGGCGTTGACTATGCCAAAACTAGACTCTGTCTTGTTGGTATCGGGAATCGTATCAGCGTATTCATAGAAAATTATAGCCAAAGGATTAGTGCTTTTTAGCTCATTGATTGTTGCGACCATTAAATCTGCCTGATTTGCTTCTGTAAACCTTCCGTCGGCAGTTGGCGCTCCGGTTTCTGCTATCAATACGGGTTTATTATAGGAAACCAAAACAGAACCTACCGCATTTTTTAATAATGATATGTCAGATTGATTTTGGGTGTATATGTCAAGCGAAATAATATCTAGTTCCGATGCAATCGCACCAAAAAACTTTTGCCAATTATTAAAAGTCTCCGTTGTTAAGGGGAATCCTGTTACATTGGAGGTAAATTTGACATTAGGATCTATCTGTTTAATGGCATCTCTTGACGCAGCGAAATTCGTTTTTAGACTGTCAAGATATTCCGTGGTAACCTCTGAAGAAGTAATCAGACGGTACCCCTTAAAATGATGAGCGTCAGGTTCATTATAAATTTGCCAGATATCAATTTTACCTTTATAACGGTTAGCAAGCTCTGAGTGGAATCTTGCCGTTGCCTGTGTATAATCTTGGTCTGAATAGGAAAGTGCGTAGTCGGGAACAGATGTCACGAGCAATATCTTAAGGCCTTTGCTTTTTGCATAATTCACCGCCTCATCATATTTTAACATTGCGTCTTGATTCCAGGAAATAATACCGGCGTTTTCAGAGACTGCTGCTTCCCATGGGGCAATATTAATTCGAATCCATTTTTGATTATGATTTGCTAAATCATCAACAGTCCGCTTAAAAAAATCTAGGTTTAAATTTTCTACATATCCGGCACTTCCCGCTGCATTTAAATGAGTATTGAAGCCGAATTCCGTGACAATATTGTCTGATGCGTATAGTCTTATATCTTGCCTTTGATTTAGTAGAAAGAGAGCGATAGGTAGAGACAGTCCGATTACCGCAAAAAAGAATAGGCTTAGTATTTGTTTTGAGAGAGAAGAGGTTTTGATTTTTTCGCTCGCTTCTGATTTTATCCTCTTAAGCTCTTTTAAATACTCACCCATGTTATCCAGTCTCATTGATTATAAGTGTTGATTGTAATTGTTTATGAAATGCTTGTCAATAAAAGATATATTATAATTCGGGAGGAGATTCCGGTTGACAACTTCCAATTCGAATGGTCCACCCCGCAATAGAATCTCGAAAATCTTGAGTTCGAGCCTGCATCTCTGTTAAAATATGTAGTTCGGGCAACTAGTTCATCGGTTAGAACGCTTTCCTGATAAGAAAGAGGTGCGTGGTTCGACTCCACGGTTGCCCACATCTTGCAAGTGGCTACTGAGTGGTTGCTGGTGGAGTAAATTGTTGCGTTTGAGTCAATATTATATTTAATGGCATAGTCTCCTTGAGTATAGAGTCGTCTTCTCCGAGTATCGTCACGATTGTTTTGTCAAGAAAACTTACTGTTGTTGTTCCTTGAGCGTTGAATACTCGAGAAAAATTAAGACTTGCAATTCTCCCAATACCTTTTTTAGTTTTCTCATCTGGCGATATAGCTATCGCAAAGGAAATTCTGCCTGTTGTTGGAGTGACTTCATTAAATAGGATGACAACGTTTGGTCCAAAAAATGAATTTACATCATTTCCAGGCGTAAGCCTTACGTTCGTTAAAGACTTTGGATCATACTGCAGTTCAAGTTGAGCACCAACAACCTCTGATCCTCCAGTGTCCATTAATATGTCGACAGACGATGTAGGGGTTGCCGCACCGGTTGAAAGATCTACGGATTGGGGACTAAAGAAAACTGTTGCCGTTTTAGGAACCTGGCCTTGAGTCGGAGTGGTTGAAGTCTCCGGGGCTTTGGGTTTTTGACCTTCGGAAACCGCCAGAAAGAGAAGGATTCCAGTAACTAGCGCCAGTATTAATATTAGAATAGTTGTTTTCCTAGGCATATATTAATTATTATTTGTCAGTTGTCAGTTGTCAACTGTCAGTTGTCAAGAGACTAGTCGCCTTTTCTTCTTGAAAATCCGGAATATAAAATGTTCAAGTCAAGCTCATCAATTTTTCCATCATCATTGAAATCAATCACCTCTCCTTGATCGAGTCCTGCGCTTTGCAATTCTGCACATCCGCCTCGGTAACAAGTAGTAAATCCGGAGTAGTCTAGGAGGTTTATCTCGTTATCTTGATTAACGTCACCAGATATAAGACTTACCTGAGTTATATTATTTTCTTGTCCGGCGGCAATATTTTGAATTCCGGGGATATTACGCCACAATGTATTATCCATCCTGACCCTTACGATATAAGGTCCGGAGACAAAACTATTGCCTAGATCAATTGTACTTTTATAGAGTCCGCTTGAGGATTCAAAACTTGCCGATCCGCTTGAGGAGAACACCTCTTGATTTTGAGCATTTAATAGTTTTACCTCTATAGATCTTGCGGGACGCTTGGGATTATTGTTGATTCCCCTGGCAGATTCTGTAGCGTTTCCAATTCCCGCCAATCCTAAAGCAAGATTAATTGATGTTTGCGAAGCGCCGATTGACGGAGAAGGGGTGGCTGTTGGTGTGGGGCCCTCTGGGCAGGGAGCATACTCGCAGTTAGGTCCGGTTCTTGATACGTACGAACCGTCAGGACATAGTTTTGCTTCCTGAGAGCAAGCTATAGTTGGAGTAGCATAAGTAGTAGACTCTTGTGCTCGTTGTCTTATGTCTTGCTGTTGGCCTAGAAAATTTAATGTAACAGGTATTGTAAGCGCAATTCCAAAGATAATTAAAACCGTAGCTGTTCTCTTGTAAGATGAGAAAATAAAATTCAAACCGGCTTTCAATTTTTCCATAAAATTTCCTAGTCTTAGAATAAGCAATCAAAAGATATATGTCAATAGAATGTGAAATTGTTACATAGCTGAAATAGCTGAATGGTTTTAGCCATGCGACCATTTAGCTATTTTAACCATTTTTGTTTCTGTTATAATTCTTCCATGGTTTTGTCTGACAGGGATATTAAAAAAGCAATAGAAGACAAGAGAATTGTTATAACCCCCGCGCCAGATTTTTCAACTCAACTTGATACGTGTACTCTAGATTTACGCCTAGGTAATATTTTCCGCGTTTTTAATCACAGTCAAAACCCATATATTGACCCCTCAAAAAAAGACTACAGCAATGAAATTACTAAAAAGGTAACAATTAAAAACGGCGGTCATTTCATAATGCAGCCTGGGGATTTTGTTCTGGCTATAACTCTTGAACGAGTAAGAATCACAGATAACCTAATGGGGAGACTTGAAGGGAGGTCTTCTCTTGGCAGACTTGGAATCGTAGTACATTCTACTGCTTCAATTTTTCATGCCGGTTGGGATGGTAATTGCGTTCTCGAACTTGGGAATTTGGGGCGTATGGCAGTGAAATTGACTCCGGGAATGAGAATATGCGCGATGAGCTTTGAAGAGCTTTCAAGCGCAGCTGAGATTCCGTACAATAAAAAAAAGAATGCAAAATACAAAATTCAAAAAGAACCAACAGAGTCAAAATATCACGAAGATAAAATATAAAATGCGTTATAAAGTTAATTTCGATTTAGAATTCCGAAAACACAATCTTGCCGGAAAGCTTATTGCAATTGAAGGAATTGACGGCTCGGGAAAAACAACACAAGCACACGAATTAGCAAGATTACTCAATGGAGCAGGGCATAGTGCCGTTTATACCAAAGAACCAACAAATGGCGCTATTGGCAAGTTTATTAGAGAAATTCTTATTGGTAAAAAACAGTTTGAACCTTTTGCATTTCAATATCTTTTCGTGGCAGATAGAGTACAACATCTGGAAGAAGTTAAAAAATATCTTGCTGATGGTAAGATTGTTGTTTCTGATAGATTTTTCTGGTCCAGTGTCGCATATGGCGGAGCCGATAGGGGAATAGATTTTAAAAAAGATCAAGACGGCGATTTACTTCTGTCGGCGTTTGGGATTCTCTCGCCATACCATCGGTTTATTGTGCCGGATATTACATTCTACCTTTCAGCATCGCCTGAGAATGCTCTTGAGCGGCTCTCTAAAATAAGACATAATGCGGATATATATGATAAGCTCCCAAAGCTTAAGAATATTGCCCTCGGATATGAATGGTTAATAAAAAAATTTCAAGAAGAGTTTGTTATTATTGATGCAAATAAGTCTCGAGAAGAAGTTTCTAAAGAATTATTCGAACAGGTTAAAAAAAGAATATGATATTAGGACCTAGGAAGCTTCTAGAGCTTGTACATAAAAAGAAATTAGTTGAGGGGTTGTCAGATCGCGAGCTTACTAATCCTGAAGGCGCAGGCTTTGATCTAAGGCTTGGAGAGGTCTATAAAATAAGCGGCTCGGCTTTCCTAGGAGAAACCCACAGAAAGACTGCGGATATTAAACTTGTTAAGAAATACGAAAAAGGAAAGAAGCGAACAATCAAAATTAAGCCGGGGGAGTTTTATTTAGCGACAACTATTGAATCAGTAAATACTCCCAAAAATTTAACCATAGATTTTAAACCCAGGACAACAACTTTTCGCTCCGGATTATTTTTACGGACAGGAAATGTTGCGCCGGGATATCGTGGTCCATTGACCTTTGCAATGAAGAACGAGGGGCCTATTATAGTTGAAATTGAAATGGGAGCGCGGATTGTTCACGCACAGTTTAAGGAAGTTAAAGGCGGAGGAAGTATGTACCGTGGACAATGGCAGGGCGGCCGCGTCACCACTAAACGCCGAGAGAAGCAAATTTAAAATTCAAAATGCAAAGTTCAAAATTGCAATTCAAAATTCAAAATTTTAAACTATCAACTGCAACTTTTAATTTTTAACTTTAAACTTTTAATTATGGTGAAATTACGGCATCAGGAATATCAATACTTAGATCTCGGGCGGGAGATTCTTAAAAATGGGATTGACCAGAAAGATCGCGGGACAGATGTGG
>CAYIRD010000048.1:0-7020 GCA_964365755.1 uncultured Gammaproteobacteria bacterium
CGGTGCAACAAGCGATTTTAATTTTTCAATAGTCCTTTGAGCTCTATATTCCTGAATAAATCCAAAAAATCCATTAATAACAAGGACAAGAAAAATAAAGAAAGCATCCAGAAAATCCCCTATAAGAAGTGAGAAAATTGTAGCGAGGGCCAAGAGTAATGAGATTATATTTTTATATTGCGAAGCCAAAAGCAGTAAGGTCTCATTCTTGTCCGGCTTTTCAACAGAATTTTTACCATTAACATTAAGCAGGTCCGCGGCTTCTTGACTTGATAAACCTTTAATTTCCTCTATCATAGATGAATTTTGTTTACCCGCCGAAGCCTTGGCGAAGGCAGGCAATTTTACCCTTACTTTTGATGGTCGTATATAAACCTGGCAATCTTCCCGATAGTCCTCTTTGCTTCTTCTTCATCTTTTATATCTGAGGTTAGAACAGAGAGAATAAAGGGATTTTTACTATCGTCAACTATACCGACATCATGGACCATATTAGTTGAATCAGCCGCCTTGTGGTAAACGGGTACTGAACTTGGCATATCACGGACAATCCTATCCTCAAAATCTGTATCTCTCATAAAATCCAAAAGCTCCTCTGTTAACGAATCCGAAGTTACTTTTCTTGAATAGATTAATTCTAAAATTTTCCCCATATCGCGCGCTGTGGTTTTGTTTTCTGCCATATTTGTTGATATTAAGCCAAGTTTTTTACCATATTCTTGAATTTTATCTTCACCAAGCCTTATTGATAAAACGTACGCGGCAGTATTGTCAGATTGTTCAAGCGCAAGTTGTGTAAGAGTTTTTAAAGAGTAGGGTTTTCCTTCACCCTCATATCTTAAACTCCCTGTTCCATAATCCTGAATGTCTTTTTTTTGAATTGTTATTTTATCCTCAAGGTTTATTTTTTTGTCCTTTGCCAAATTATAGAGGTACGATATAATTACAAGTTTATTAAGAGACCCTCCTGTCAAAACCTTATTCTCATTGATGCCGAACTCCTCCCCTGTTGTTAAATCTTTATAGTAAACACTGTATGAACCTTTTTCTTCCTTGAGAAATTTCTCGAGAACATTCTCTCTCAAGTCTTCAGTCTGAGCTTTGCTTGAAGCAAAATTTAATTGCGGCAAAAAAGAAAGCTGTCTTCCAACAAAAAGCAATACTATCGAATAAATAACAAACGCAATTATTATTTGCTTAACCATAATTCAATTTACAATTGACAACTGACCACTGACAACTGACGATTTCGAATATCAGAGTTAGTTGTTAGTTGTTAACTGTCAGTTGTTAGACTTCTAGTTTCGGCCTATACTGCAATGCCTCAAGAACATGCTGTCTCTGAATTGACCCTGACGAATCAAGATCTGCAATTGTTTGTGCAACTTTAATCACCTTGTGATATCCTCGTGCCGAGAGTGACAAACGAAGCAATGCTTGCTTTAATACTTCGCGCGCCTCATCTTCAATTTTACATAATTCCTTAATATCTCGATTAGCCATTTCACTATTCGTAATTATCTTTCCCGCGGAGCGGGATCCCGCTTTGCGAGAAAATCTTTTGGTCTGAACGGCTCGCGCGCGAACAACTCTACCCCTGATTTTTGAGGAACTCTCGGCAGTTGAATCTTTGCTATCAACAATTTTTGAAACTTTTACTGCCGGAACGTCAACGTGAATATCGATTCTATCAAGCATTGGCCCTGAAACCCTCTTTTGATATCTTAAAATTTCAGAGGTTGTGCAGCGACATGTGTGGTTGGGGTCGCCGTAAAACCCGCATGGACAGGGGTTTAACGCTGCAACCAGCATAAAGCGGCTGGGGAACCTTATTCTTTGTTTTGCACGGGAAACCACAACATGTCCATCCTCTAAAGGTTGGCGTAGAGCCTCAAGCACATGTCTTGGAAATTCAGGAAATTCGTCTAAAAATAATATCCCCCGATGTGCAAGAGAAACTTCTCCGGGGCGGGGAGTTGTTGATCCCCCGATTAAACCAATGTGTGAAGTTGTATGATGAGGATTTCTGAAAGGCCTGGCAACCATCAGTGAGTTGCCATTTAAAAGACCTGAGATGCTATAGATTTTAGTTACTTCCAAGGCTTCGTCGAATGTCAGAGGCGGGAGGATTGAAGGAATAGTTCTTGCAATCATCGTCTTTCCTGCCCCGGGAGGACCCTTGAGTAATATATTGTGAGATCCCGCAACGGCGACTTCAATTGCCCGTTTAACAAATTCCTGTCCCTTTATATCCCGCATATCAAAATCATAATCCTGTCCATTTAAGAACTTTTTATATGAAACAGTCTTTTGAGGTTTAATAGATGTTATCCCGGATAGATGATTAACAATTTGCCGGAGAGTTTTTACGGGATAAACTTTAATCCCCGAAACAACAGCCGCTTCAAGAGCGTTTTCTTGGGGAATGAAAACTTGCTTAACTCCTTTTTCCCGAGCCAAAAGCACTACCGGCAGAACTCCACGGGTTTGCCTAAGTGTCCCATCAAGGGATAACTCGCCTAAAAAAATAGAACTGTTGGTATCGGCCCGGATAATTTTGTTTGCAAGAAGAATTGAGATAGCGATGGGTAAATCAAAAGAGGGACCTTCTTTGGGTAAATCTCCAGGGGCAAGGTTGACTGTCAATTTTTTGTCAGGGAAATACTTTTTATTGATGTTTTTAAGAGCAGAGCGGACTCTCTCTCGTGATTCGCTGACTGCCTTATCCGGAAGGCCCACGATATTAAAAGATGGAAGTCCTCCTAAAATATCTGTCTCAACCTCAACCAACACGCCGTCAAGCCCAACTACCGCCCCCGACAACACTCTTGCAAACATTTATTCAGTATACAGTATCCAGTATAGAGTATTAAGTATAATCCTATAGCATTTGACCCCACCTCATTTTCTGATATAATCCAGAAATGTATTAGAGACATTTATGGCCTCCACGTGGCGTAAAGCATGCCAAAAAGCGGCCTTTTTGTCTTTAGTCAAATTCTTCGAACGCTTTACAAAACTCAGTTTACCCTGAGCACTTCGATATGACTCAGTGTAAACGAACGAAGTGAGTCGAAGGGCACTTTAACAATTTGCTTGTTATGTGGAACCATAGTATGTGGCGCTTTGGATATCAAATAATTGGTATTCGAATTGCCACATATTGATGGTTTAAAAAAAATAGTTCTCTCAAGGAGGAGAAATGAAAGAATACATCGTGCCAATCGGTTGCCTTGTCGGCGTGCTCTTCACATTAGGAGTCATCCTCTATATGGGATGGAGAGAAGGTGAGATCAAGTTTACCTTCGACAAACCCAGAATCTGGGGTATTGCCATGGCGATATCGTTTCTCTTCGTTCTCGAGTCCACAGTGTTCGCTGTCGTGACTGACGGTAGGCCAGAAGCAATTTTGGCCTATCAGTCATTTATCATAGCTGGAGTTTGCCTAGTGGGTTCTTTCATTGGAGTTGTGGTTGAAGCCCACAAGAAGACACATGGACGAGATGGCGAGGACGATCAAGGCTTTCTGCCAGGAGAAAGACATCCTAAACTGAACTGAACATCGGCCAGCCATCCCGGAAGGGATTTTCAGCTCGAAAGGAGTACGAAATGGGCACGTTCCTGCAAATTCTGGTAGTTGCCGGAGGAATCGCAATAATAGTCTACTTGTCGGTCATGATATTCAAACCTCACTCGGCGCAGAGTATTGCTCTACAACGCGGACTCGGCCCGGCGGGGTACAGACTCTACCGAATAATGTACGTGCTTGCGGTAGTGATAGCGCTTGCACTGTTCGGGGCGATTTTCATTACCAAATGATCAACCCATCCTGGGGGTTCCGAGCCGACTTGTCCTGAGGGACTCGAAGGATCGGGATTCACCGTTCAGCTTCAGAAAGGAGCAAAAGTCATGGCAGGTAAACCGTTGGGTCCAAACGATGTACGCGTGAACGTCCGCGGAGCAGGGAAAGGAGGCCGCTCCCTTCGATACACCCGTGCTCTTGCCGGCCTAAAGTTTGGTGAGGCACTGAAGAAGCTCGATTCAAATGACGACCCGGCTTCGCTTTCTAAATTTGTATCTTTCCGTGCTCCTTTCTTTCTTAACGGCAAAGAGATCGATAAGAACTCGGACGTGGTTCTGAAGGCCGGCGACACGATCAGCCTCACCGACCCGTAAGGATCGTAAACAAGCAACGTCCCCGCAATGGGATTTAGTGCAAATTAGCCCGAGGAATACTCTGGATTGATTGAATTCGTGAGTGACAATAGCTGTCACACACCGCGCACACGCGCATTCATCATTCAGACCTCGGGCTTTTTTCATGGCAAAAACCGTGAATATCTTGTGCTACAATAAGGCTGATTAAATTCATACTTAATACTTGATACTAACTTATGGACGATGTTGAGAAGGTAAAGTCAAAACTTGATATTGTTGAGATAATCGGCGAGCGGATTCAGCTTAAAAAAGCAGGAAGAAATTTTAAAGCTCCGTGTCCTTTTCACTCAGAAAAAACTCCCTCATTTGTAATTTCTCCGGAACGTCAAATCTGGCACTGTTTTGGCTGCGGCAAGGGCGGAGATTTATTCACATTTTTAGAGGAGTACGAACATGTTACCTTTGCTGAGGCTCTGAAAGAAATGGCGGCGCGGGCAGGGGTAAAACTTACTGTCTCTCCGGCCCGTTCGGACCGTGAGAAAAAACAGGAACTAATTTACGGACTAAACCACTTGAGCGCCCAATTTTATAATTATCTCCTGGTCTCCCATCCTGCAGGCAAACGTGCTTTAAGATATTTAATCGAACAAAGAAATCTTACGCTTCCCTTAATTAAAACCTTTAATTTAGGCTATGCGCCGGCAAGCGATGCTCTGGTCAAATTTCTAATAGGTAAAAAGAAATATAAAGAGGAAGATTTACTTCTTGCAGGACTTGCATATAGGGCAGGCAGATATGTTTCGGATTTTTTTAAGGATCGAGTTATTTTTCCTATAATTGACCATAGGCAAAATGTAGTCGCGTTCTCTGGCCGCCAGCTTTCTGAAGGTGCACCCGGCGGAAAATATATAAATACTCGAGAAACTCCGGTTTATATTAAAGGCGATACAGTCTACGGATTAAGTTTAGCGCGCGAGGGGATAAAAAAAGAGGGGAGGGTGATTATTGTTGAGGGAGAATTTGATGTAATTACTGCACATAAACAAGGGATTACTAATATTGTAGCTGTTAAAGGCACAGCATTGACCGAAAATCAGATTAAGCTTCTTAAGAGGTTTGCAGAAAAATTTGCTCTTTGTTTTGATACTGATCCTGCCGGAACCGAGGCTCAAAGAAGATCAATTGAAATAATTGAGCGTGAGGGGATGACTGTAACCGTAGTTGTTCCGCCTCAAGGCAAGGATCCTGACGAACTATTGAATGAGAATCCGCTTGCTTTTAAAAAAGCTGTTCAAAATGATATTAATATTTATGATTTTATTATCGATACAGCCTTAAAAGAATCGGATAGTAAAGAGGCTTCTGGCAAAAAAAGGATACTTGAGAGAACTCTCCCCTATTTATCAAATATTGAAAACGAGGTAATAAAGGAACACTATCTTAAGAAACTTGCCAATGCACTTGATGCAACACTTGAGGCATTGATGAAACAAGCTGATAAAAGCAGAAAGCCGCAGGACGAGACTCCCAAACCTAGCGCCCGGGCACAGCTGCCACGCGAGGAGGTTGCAGAAATTTATCTTATCTCTTTAATATTTCAATCAGAAAACCCTAAAGCTGCTTTGGAATTTGTCAGAAAGCATCTTTCCGGGGTAAACCTTTCGACCCCTGTGATTGAGAAACTTTTGTCCATTCTTGAAAAGTATGATGGGGTTGATTTCAACGCCCAAGATTTCTCAAAATATATACCGCAAGAACTTCACGTTCCATTTGATACCGCTTATCTTGCTCCAATCCCAGAGTTTTTGGATAAAGAGCATTTTTATAAGGAACTTGAAAAAGCGATAAAACTGGTGAGAATCTTATCGATTAAGAAAAATCTTTCAAAATTGACAATACTTATTTCTCAGGCAGAGCAGGAAAAAAATGAAGAAAAATTAAAAAGCTATCAGGAAAAATTCTCCGAACTCTCAAAACTCCTCGCAGGCTAGGTTGCTTTGCGCATAGTTTGTGTGTAAAATCAATATAGGAGGAGAAGATTATGGCAAGGTTAAAGAGTAAGCCTCAGGAAAAATCAACTAAAAACCTGCCTGCCGGCAGGCAGGCAAAAGGTAAAGGCACAAAATCTGAAGAATTAATCGCAGTGGCAAGAAAGCGTGGTTACATTTCTCAAGATGAGATACTGAATGCTTTTCCAAAACCGGAAGACCACATAGAAGAACTAGACCTGCTTTATGACCAATTGCTCAAAAAGGGTGTTGATATTTTTGAAACTGTTGAAGAGGAAAAGGAGTCTCAAAAGTCAATTGAAGACTTAGAGCGTGAACTTGAGGCTCTAAACATTATTCAAGGTGGAGCGGTTACGGATCCAGTCCGAATGTATCTTAAAGAGATTGGGCGAATTCCACTTTTAACTTTCCCTGAAGAAGTTGATCTTGCTAAGAGAATCGAAAAAGGAGACCAGAAAGCGCGAAAGAAACTAGTCGAATCAAACCTCAGGTTGGTTGTGTCTATTGCCAAAAAGTATGTGGGCCGGGGAATGACGCTTCTTGACTTAATTCAAGAAGGAAACCAGGGTCTTATTCGCGCGGTTGAAAAATATGACTGGAAAAAAGGATTTAAATTCTCAACATATGCAACTTGGTGGATCAGACAGGCTATTACCCGTGCAATCGCAGATCAGGCAAGAACTATCCGAATCCCAGTTCACATGGTTGAGAATATAAATAGGTTCATGCGCGTTCAAAGAAAACTAATGCAGGAACTTGGTCGGCAGCCAACGCCTGAAGAGATCTCAGAAATATTGGAAATCGAGCCCGAAAAGGCACGTGAGATTATTAAAATCTCCCAGCAGCCGGCATC
>CAYIRD010000049.1:0-6807 GCA_964365755.1 uncultured Gammaproteobacteria bacterium
AAAGGTATTTATATAATTTCTACTGAAGCTGAATTTAATGAGTTAAAGAGTAATTACCCTCATGTAACATTTGACACGGTATATAAGTCAGGCGATAGATTGATTCTGAAAACGTTATAATATCCTATGAAGGTTTTAGTAACCGGCGGAGCAGGATACATCGGAAGTTTTATGGTGAAATTGCTCAATGATAGCGGATATGAGGTTGTAGTTTTCGATAATCTTGAAAGAGGGCACGAGAAAGCCTTGGATTCTAGAGCAAGATTTGTGAAAGGGGACATTAAAGAGGTTTCACAACTTGAGAGTCTTTTTAATAGTGAAAAATTTGATGCAGTCATGCATTTTGCAGCATATATCTCCGTTGAGGAGTCGGAGAGAGAAAAAGATAAGTATTATCAAAACAATGTAGTAGGCTCAGAAAATCTATTTAAATCTGCAATTGACATCGGAGGCGTAAAAAACTTTGTCTTTTCATCTTCTGCTGCGGTTTATGGTAGTCCCCTGAAGATCCCTATTCCCGAGGACCATCCAAAAAACCCAACGAGCGAGTATGGAAAAAATAAGCTTGCAATGGAGCAAATTCTTGAAACTATAAGTCAGGAACATCAAGACATAAACTTTGCCGCTCTTCGTTATTTCAATGCATCAGGAGCAGCACTTGATGGATCAAATGGCGAGAATCATAATCCTGAAACACATATTATCCCCCTTGCAACTCGCGCTGCAATCGAAGGGAGCGAATTCAAACTTTATGGAACAGATTATAATACCCCGGATAGGACTTGTATTCGAGACTATATTCATGTTCTGGATTTAGTTGAGGCCCATATATTAGCGCTAAAAAAGATTCGACAGGATTCCGGCGGCTATTACTATAACGTGGGAACGGGAAACGGCTATTCGAACAGACAGGTTATTGCAAAGATTGAGACATTGAATGGTCGAAAAATTAATGTTCGGGAAGAAGCAAGGAGGCCGGGTGATCCGAACCAGCTAGTAGCAGATCCAACTAAAATCAAATCCGAATTAGGATTTGAGCCAAAATATTCAGATCTTGAAACAATCATTGATAGCGCGTGGAAATGGCATAATAAGTTAGTAAATAGTTAATAGACAATAGTGAATAGAGACATTATGCGGACTTGTGTAATTTTAACACTATTCTTTTTTTTCCTATTGAGTCCTTCGAAAACATTTGCCGAGTCACCTTATGTTTTGCCTTATCCCTCTGCAATGCCGGGAAGCATTTTTTATAGGCTAAACTTAATTCAGGAGGAGATCCTGAAATTTTGGTATTTCGGTGATTTTGGGCAATACAAATATAACCTTTCACAGTCGGATAAATATCTGGTTGAGGCAAAAACTTTGTTCGATTACAAACAATATCTGCTAGCCTATAATGCGCTTCAAAAATCTGACAACTATTTCAAAAAAATAATGCCCGCTATTTTATCCGCAAAAAAGAACGGAAAAGTTGTGGTTGATAAAGAAAATACCCTAAGGGAAGCGGCCGAAAAACACGTCGAGGAAGTTGTAAAATTGAAATCAAACCTTCCCCCCACATTTGAATGGCAGCCCGAAAAGGAAGAGCCAAGAACTCTAAACTTTCACGAAAGTTTTGATAAATCAATCGAATTAAGGCGGGAAACTCTATGAATTTTTTGGTTCCTATTTTCATTTTTACTCTAATTTTGTTTTCGATATTCACCTATTCCTTTATTGACATTAATCTTTCTTACCTTAAAATTCTTTATACGGGTCTATATCTCAATAATAGATTGCCCCTTACTGTTGTTTATACAGCTTTGATCTTTCTTCTTTTCGGATGTTACTATTTTCTATCGGCAAATCTGGACCACTTAAAAATTAATCTCAATAAGCTAATCGCATTCATAGTTTTGGCTGCAATATTTGCCTACCCAGCGGTGTTAACTTTTGATATTTTTAACTACATAACTACGGCCAAAGTTACTTTTTTCTATCAGGAGAATCCCTATATTATTTACCCTGCCGAATTACTAAACGATCCCTATCTTGCTTTCACTCGAGCTACGAACAAAACAGCTCTTTATGGCCCATTCTGGATTTTATTGACAGGAGTACCTCATTTTGCGGGTTTTGGAAATTTCATTCTGACTTTATTTTCATTTAAAGTTTTTATAGCGTTATTCTACATAGTGACTGTTTATCTAATTAGAAAACTTGACAAAAAAGCAGCTTTTTTCTTTGTCCTAAATCCACTGGTTATTATTGAATCGTTGGTCAGTAGTCACAATGATATTGTAATGATATTCTTTGCGCTTCTGTCGCTTCAATTCTTTTTAGGCAAAAGATACGTCTTATCATTTTTATCAATTCTTGCATCGATACTCATTAAGTTTGCCTCAATTTTTCTCCTTCCGGTTTATTTGGGGATGGCAAAAGATGTAATAATTGGACAGAAGATAAATCGGGAGAAACTATTCAGGACTTGTTCGATTTTGATGTTTATGATCTTTATTCTTTCCCCTTTTCGCGAAGAGCTTTATCCGTGGTATGCAATTTGGTTTATAACTTTTACCTCTCTTCTACATAAAAATAAATTTTTACAGGCTCTTGTCTTAGTCTTTTCTTTAGGGTTAATGCTAAGGTATATTCCATATATGGCAACAGGGGATTACTTTGGTAACACGCCGTTAATTCGAAATATTCTAATGGTAATTCCGGTCATAGCCTTTCTCGCGTTTACATGGTTAAAAAAATATTTCCCATCGCGATAGCTCTTCTTGCCGCAGCGCTTTCGGTGTTGGATCTTGCAAATTATGGAATCCCGCCTACGCACGATGGAGAGTATCATGTGATGCGTTTTCAGCAGTTTGCAAAGGTTGTATCAGAGGGTAATTTATACCCTCGTTGGGCACCGGATTTCAATAACGGCTTTGGGATTCCATTATTCAATTTTGTATATCCTTTGCCTAATTATGTTGCTTCTATTTTTCACACTTTTGGATTTGGCTTTATCGATGGGTTAAAACTCAACATGGTTGCAGCAACTTTTATCGGAGCAATCTTTATGTATTTATGGACAAGAAAATATTGGGGAGAGGCTGGCGCAGTAGTTTCATCTGTTTTTTATACATTTTCTCCGTATCACTTCTTGGATATTTACGTGCGAGGATCGGTTGGAGAGGTATGGAGTCTAGGTTTGGCGCCCGCGCTATTCTGGTCCTACTATTCTTATTATGAATCAAATCGAAAAATACTCCTCGTGCTATCTTCAATTTTTCTCGCACTTTTAATCTTGGCACACAATATCCTGGCAGTTGTTTTCTTTGGATTTTTTATACTTTATACCTTATACCTAATACTTAATACCAAGGAGAAGAAAGCATTAATCATTGATACGATATTAATCTATGTCACAGGGCTTGGGCTTTCTTCCCCTTTCTGGCTTCCGGCACTCCTTGAAGCCAAATACGTCGTGGGTCTTCAGGTTTTTGACCCAACCCAACATTTTCCAGTTCTCTACAAATTAATCTACTCCTCATGGGGGTACGGATTTTCAGGTGGTAACGCACCGGATCAAATGTCATTTCAAATAGGAATAGCAAATCTAATAGCCGTTATGTGTTCGGTGTTCGTTGTTATGCGAACTAAAGACAAAAAGACATTCCTATTTTTCTTTTCTTTACTTTTAATAACTATTTTTCTCATCACTCCATTCTCGATTTTTCTTTGGAAGAATATTCCAATCATGTCATATATCCAGTTTCCATGGAGGCTTTTGAGCCTTGTAATACTTCTCATATCATTTCTTGCGGGTTCCATTGTCACTGGAAAAGGTTTGTTCAAAAAAGAGAAAGTTCGAACAATTATCGCACTATTTTTAATTTTTCTGTCGATTGGATTTTCCATCAGGTACGCAAAAGCACCGTTCTATCACAAGAGAGTAGATCAACACTACTTAACTCGTTCTAATTTTACTGATGGAACAAACAGTCCCGGAAATGCATTCAATACAAAATGGCTGTCAGGAATTCCTGAGAAAAAAGAAAAAAAGATTGAAGTTGTTGAAGGTTCGGCTAATATTGGAATAGACGAACTTAAATCGACAAGCTATTCATTTGCTGTTGATTCGAATGAAGACTCGAAAATTTTAATAAACACTGCCTATTTCCCCGGCTGGACGGCAGAGATAGATGGAAAACGAATAGATATCGAAGAAAACGAGGGGAAAATTGTGCTCGGTGTGCCTTCTGGGACAAACAATGTTCGAATCTTCCTAGATAATACTCCAATCCAAAAGCTCTCCTACGTATATTTTTTAATTTCCGTTCTAGTTCTAACCATATACCCGGGTGTCAACGTAAGACACCTCCGGGGTGTCTTTAGATTGCACCTAGGGAAACATAGGGAACTAGATTAGAAAACCAGGTGTGGACGTCTAATCAACACCAGGTGTTGCCTTTGCTTTAAAAGAAGTGGGGGGCTGAGGGATTAGTAGGAGGACGAAGCGCGTGAAGCGCGAGGTGGCGTGCAATTTGCCACTTGTTTTCGTCAACCGTTCATCGGTCAGCCCCAGAGTCTGCACTTTCGTGCCGTCGCTATTCAGTTGTTGAATTTTCGTCCTAGACGAATACCAATCCGGAGAACGTAACCACCACTCCAATCGCAAGAAGCGCAGGAGCCACTGGCCCGTAAAAATTCTCCCGGATGGCATTTGAAACTGTGAACAGCGAAACTGGCTTTTTCGCGATTGGTACAAAAACCAATGTGGCGAAAAGTCCAAGTCCCGCAAGGAATAGTCCTAGTAGGGTAATGTCGTTCATCGTTTTCTCCTTGTTTCGCCAAATTGGCGGCTAATGGACGTTCATCCGGCTAGTGCCTGAACATTGGACCTATTGGGTCTTTCCTTGGGCGGCGTCTGGCCTCAAGCTGGGAATGGAGAGCTATGCATCCAATCCAGACTACGTACACGAGCACGATGAATGCCGGCGCAATGTCATGAAACACGCGAGATTCCCCTTCCTTTGGTCTCTGCTTGGAAGCAGGCTAGTACGATCTGTTTCTTTGTGGGGAGACTACCTTGATGAGTGTGATCACTTCAAGAGTCCAGATGACGAGCAGGATGGTAATCTCTACTGGTAGAATATATGGACTCTCTCCAAGGGCGAGACCGATGACCAGGAATACAGCACCAGTTATGAAGCTAAAGAAAGCTCCTGAGCCGGTTGCGTGCCAAGCGTCCAGAACTGTTTGTCCCACTTTTCCATAGATTCCTAGAGGATCTCTCCATGTAAAGAATAATAGAAATCCTGAGACGATGCAGACGGCGAGCGAGAATGACGTCACGTTGAGTTCAAACATTTGCTCGTCCTTTCTTCCTTTGGACTTCATCCATAGGGGCCGCATTTTCCAGGCATATCCCAGTAGGAACTTGCCAGAATAATGATTAAGCTAATCACGCCAGCGGCTTTCAGCACAAATTCAAATACCTCGAACATTCGCTACATCCTTTCTCTGCTTGGAAGCAGGCTAGAGTAAGTTGACGATGAAAGTCCCTGCATAGTACACCAACAGAAGCAGGCTTAAGCAGGCTGCGATTCCCATTAGGAATACGAAGAGTGCTGTACCCCCGTTGTCTATTGGATTCCTCGCAGACTGATCAAGAATTTCAATGATGAATGCTATCGCTCTGTTCATTTCCTCCTCCTTGAGAGAACCTTTTTCTAATGGACGACATTCCGAATACAGCTTGCTATATCAAGAGCGTCATCCATTAGGTAAACTGAATAGTTTGTTAATGTGCTTCGAAACAGCTTCGAATTTGCAATTCGCAATTCAAGCGAAAGTTCGATTTAGTTCCGAATCTACGGCGATTATACCACTTTTGCCGAAGATCAATCTCTGATCCCGTAGTACAGTTTACGGGACCACGTTAGCAATTAGTAATTTAGTGTTGATATAATTAAAGGATGCGGATTGCGGTTGATATAGGGCCTATTTCGGAAAGTTCGACTTCCGCGCATAGGGTTAGGGGGATAGGGGCCTATATAAATATGTTAGTCAGGCACCTTCCCAAATTAGACAAGAAAAACGAATATATCTTTGTTGAGGACAAAAACTTTCCTTCCGATGCCGATTTAGTTCATTATCCATATTTTGATCCTTTCTTCATAACTCTCCCTGCCAAATTCCAAACTAAAACTATAGTTACAGTTCATGATCTGACTCCTTTGGTATTTCCGAAATATTTTCCTGCCGGAGTGAAGGGTAAAATAAAATGGTTCATCCAAAAATCCCGCCTTAAAAACGCGGATTTGGTAATCACCGACTCAAATTCTTCGAAAAAAGATGTCGAAAATATCGTCGGAATCCCCGAAAATAAAGTTCGGACTGTATATCTTGCCGTAGACGAAAAGTTTGTAAGACTTAAGACTGAAGACTTAAGGGAGGTTCGTGAAAGGTACCCTTTACCAGAGGATTTCCTGCTCTACGTAGGGGATGCGACGTGGAACAAAAATCTTCCGAGATTAATTCGCTCAGTTAAAGAAACAAAACATCCGTTAATCCTGGTTGGAAAAGTATGGTCGAATAAAACCTCTGATGTTTTGGACCATCAATGGAATGAAGATCTGAAGTGGGTTTTAAAAGAGATCGATACCGATAAACAATTTATAAAGCTTGGGTTTATCCCCGATGAGGATTTGGTGAAGATATATAATATTGCGACTGCATTAATTATGCCCTCAATTTATGAAGGGTTTGGTCTGCCGGTTCTTGAGGCGATGAACTGCGGGTGTCCTGTAATCACGACCCGCGGCGGAA
>CAYIRD010000050.1:0-6317 GCA_964365755.1 uncultured Gammaproteobacteria bacterium
GCTAATGAGGCAGGCCCGAAAGGGTCTCGTGGGTTCAAATCCCACCGTCTCCGCCAGATGTCCAAGTTTGAACCGAGGTAGAATAAGGGTTTTTGGGTAACAAAAATTGTCATTCCGTAAGGTTGACGGTTTTTGCTTAGGTTTTACAAAATTGCTTACATCGAAAAATTAATACCAGAGAGCGCTAGTCTAGTCTGTTAAAAATGCTAAATTTTTGCTAAAATTATTTTATGGACGAACCCAAGGTCAAACAAATCATTGAGGAAGCTATAAGATTGGGCTCAGAAACCTCCAGCGTTGAGTTTAAAGACGCTCGCGGTGGATTCCCTCGTGACACATGGAAAACCATTTCCGCTTTTTCTCATCGTCCCGGTGGCGGTTTCATTGTCTTTGGTGTTACAGAAGACAGGTCAAGAAATTCTATGGAAGCCACTGGAATTACTGAGCTTGCAGTTTTGCAAGAGAAGATGAGTAACGTAGTGAGTTCACAAATGAGCGTTGTTATCCGTCCAGAATATTTTCCAATGACTCTAGGCGAAAAGACAATACTCGCTATTTATATTCCTGAATGTTCTGACCAACACAAACCGTGTTATCACAAGGATACAGGCATGCCTAACGGTGCTTATGTACGCGATGGCAATACAGATAGAAAAATTACGCATGAGGAAATGCTGCGATTTCTTGATAACGCTAAGCTTTCAAAATTTGATAGTACGCAAGCATCGGATACCCAACTTAGCGATCTATCAGAAAAGAAAATGTATGACCTTCTCACCCGAATGGGGCAAAGGACAAATCGCGATGCTCGCATTGAGGAAATAGCCTTTGATCTGCTTAAAAATCTTGGCATAGCTGACACATTTGATGGCGGGAACTTTCCAACTATTGCGGGTTTTCTTATTTTTGCAAAGGAGAAGCCACAACTCAAACGATCCTTCAATCGCTACATTGTTCGTTGCGTAAAATATAAAGGATCAAATGTTGCAACTGATATCATAGATAAAGCGGACATAGATGGGACGCTAAATGAACAAATTGATACGATGCAGAAGTTTATATTGCGTAATATACGAACAAGTGCTGAAATCGTGGGTACAAAACGAGTTGATCGGTACGAGTATCCTGAAAAAGCTATTCGAGAAATTGTGGCCAATGCGGTTATCCACCGTGACTATAGGATTACCGAGACATACACACAGGTAAATGTCTTTGAAGATAGACTCGAAATTTTTAACCCAGGTTGTTTACCACCTGGAGTTACGGTAGACAATATTCGCGACGCCCAGGTTAGTCGTAACGAAATTATTGCGGCACGTCTAAAAGACCTTGATTATCTGGAAGAATACGGCAGGGGCATTGATATTGTATTTACTGAAACGGAAAAATGGGGATTACTTCAGCCAATTTTTAAAAACACAACCAATAGTTTTAAAGTAATTTTGCCTGGCGAAAAATTAAGTAAACTGAATGATCGGCAGTTTCGTATCTGGGATTATCTTGTTGAACAAAAAAGAATCACGGCAACAATGTGCGTCGAGCTTTTTCCTGATATTTCTAGACCAACAATTAACAACGACTTGAGCAAAATGCAAGAGTTAGGACTAATTCATTCCGGCGGGGCATCTATGAATACTTACTATGAGCCGAATTTCTAAATTAGAAGCAATTAGAAGCAATCAAATTTTGACCCGGGAAATGAGAGCTTTTGGGCAAATTTCGGTTAAAAATAGTTAGAAGCAATTAGAAGCAACGAGGTTGAACACCGAAAGCCGGTTAAAAACCGGCTTTCGGTGTTTCTTGACAGACATACTTTACATACACTACACTCTTTACACAGGCTTGCGGTATTTATAAGGGTATGCTATATATTACAAATAAGTGAATTTTATGGAAAAGATAACCCCGACAAACGAACATCCGCGAGATCGCTTCAAGCGACTCGCTACTGCCCGGACAAACATAGTCCTAAAACGCCTGAAAGTTTTAGGTAATTGCTCTAATCGAAATATCTACGAATACGACGAACAGGATATAGATAAAGTATTTTCCGAGATTGAACGGAAGGTTAAGGAAACTAAGGCAAAATTCCACTTCCCCAAAAAACGGGATTTTAAACTCTAAATTCTATGGTTTCAAAAAATCTAGAGATACTGAATAAATTATTGAGAGCGTCAACAGCAGATGATGTAGCCTTAATTATTGAGAGTGAAAAACTACTCAAAGAAGCAAAATGGATTCCAATAGGTGGCAAGGGAAACCTCAACAATGGCGGTAGGGTTGAAGGTCAGATGAAATATTCAGAGAATGCGTTCGTAGAAAAGATCACAAACTCTATAGATGCAATTTTAATGAAAAAATGTCGAGAGCTGGGCATAGATCCGACAGATAAGAACAAGGCACCAAAATCCCTACAAGAAGCTATCGATAAATTTATTGGAGGAGAAAAAGGATTTGAGCAACTCCGTAAGCAACATTCTGATATCGTAATTTTTGCCGAAGGTAAAAAAGACTACCCAACCCTCACTATTATTGATAGAGGAGAAGGCCAAGAGCCTGCCGGGTTACCTGGGACAATATTGGGCCTGAGCAACAAATTGAAGGCCGATATAGCTTTCGTTTATGGTAAATATCATCAAGGGGGTTCGGCCTCTCTTCGTTTTGCCGGCATTAAGCCTACTTCTTGTTATCAACTCGTTCTTTCAAAGAGAGCTCTGTCATTGAATCCCAAAGACAAAGACTGGGGATTTGCGTTAGTAAAGAAAATATTTCTTCCAGGTGGTCGCATTGCTTCTTATCAATATTGTGTCGATGAAGAGGAGAATATCCTCACTGTGCCAGGTGACACCGTTGTTTCAATGGCGAAAGAAAATGGTATCGATTTCCCTGATGGGACACTAATAAAAGTTTATGATTATCAACTAACTCGTCCCACGAGCATAGTATACGGGAAGAGCTCTTTGGCGGAAGATATTAACAAAAAGCTTCTCCAGCCTGCTGTACCCATTCATCTTAGAGAACTGAGAGCGGAGTACGCAGCCGGTAGAACATCTAAAAGCACCCAGTATACGATTGGTGGTTTACTTAGAATCATCAAGGATCAAAATGACCTTATAAGGGAGGAATTTTCGATTCCTGCAGATCTTGGCCCTCTTGGAACAAAGAATATCCATTTCATTATTTTGAAACATATCTCTGAAAATCCAAGCGTAGAGACTTATAAGGAGAGAAAAGAAAAAATCTTCTACCTAGAAAATGGGCTTTCCCTTAATAACCAGCAGGTTGGTTTTATAAGTGATATTTGTCAGCTGCCTAATATTGCAGAGTATATACTTTGTTTTATTGACATATCAGATGTATCCGCAGAACAAACAAATCTATTTCATTCTTCTCGGGAGGAATTTGCCAATACTCAAGATTATAAGCAACTAAAAGATAGGTTGAGAGTGGTTTTTGAGGATCCAAAGTTTTTTCTCTTACAGAGAGAGTACAAAAATAAGGATATTTTAAACACCCAACTACTTGATAAAGATACCAATAAATTACTGGAGTCTGCTCTTCGAGAGGATTCTGATCTACTTCGAGATTTAGAAATTGGGGAGGATTTACAGATGAGGGCAGACACCAAAGAGCCACAGTATCCTGAATTGGAGGAAGAGTATATCGGTCAATATCTTCCATCAACTTTCGAAATTCTTGGTTCAAACGAAAGAGAAATTCAAGAAGAATCATTTACAATAATCTCTTTCAAAACAGAGGCAGTGGATAACTTTCTAGATAGAGTAAATGATCAAGGTATATGTGAGGCTCCATCCTCTCAGCACTTCTCCATTGTGAGAAGGGCTCCCAGAAAAGGAGTCGTATCCTTCAGAGTCCAGGCTAAAGACGGAGTTAAGGCGGGTGCCGGAGAGACTCTAAACTTTAAATTGGAAATACCTGACAGGAATTTTAGTAAAACTGTAGATGTGAAGCTAAACATAATTCCTAAAAAAGAATTTGTTGGGGAGGATTATCCAAGTTTCGTTACCCCACAGAAAGATTTAATAAAAATTCCTATTGGAGAAACAAGGAGATTAAATTTCAAAACTGATGCAAATAATGATTTTTTTACATCAGGTAGAGGCACACTCTCATTTGATTCAAGGGATGTAGAAATGAATACCTATCGTCTGAAAGATGGGATTTTATCACTTTCTATAAAATGCATCGCTAAAGCATCTGGAAAGAAAGACGATATAAGGATTGAAATCCATGCTGATAATGGAGTGCGTTTCCTTTTGAGTATTCATCTTGAAGTGGTCGAAGACGAAGATTCAGAAAGGTTTAAAAAACCAGCTCTCTTACCAGTCGGTCGTGACGGGTGGAAAGGCAGGGGCTGGGATGAAAATGGCTTGGACGTAGCCGAGGTTACAAAAGATATTGATGGACTGACAGTTTGGTACAATTCTGAATCAAAGGCGTGGGATCAAATAAAAAGTCGCATTAGAACTGATGATATTTCCTCTGCGGAGAAAAAATATATGTCTGACTGCTATATACAAGCCCTACACATGTATTTTGAGTTTAAGGATGAGGCAGACTATAAAACTTACGTTAGGAGGTCAATGAAAGCTCTAGGTAAATCGATGCCCGCCACAATCAGTAAGCTATTTCGCTCTTAATTAGTAGAGCTATTTCTTTTCCATCACGATCACATACTCGAATTCATAAGCACGTGTTTTTGATGGATTATTCATACCTGTAAATTTCCCGCTCTCTGTATCTCGCCACGGAGTGATCATTTTATTTGGAATCTCTCGCTTGATGAAATCAACATTCGTAAAACCAGCTACTTGCATCTGTTCTGCGGCAACTTGAGCATTCAAAATCTCCACACCCCGGAGACTTGTGTTACCAATTATTACACAAGCCTTTCCTCCTTTTTTAAGAATACGGTGAGTTTCGGCAAAAACTTTTTTCATATCGAGAAAGTAGTTAGCAACATCGATGGCAAGTGGTCGTTCCACCTTCATAAGGTCATCGACGATTTGTTTTCCTAATGTGCTGTTGAAATCTCCAGTTTTCTTTGTTTTGGAGCTTGTCCCTATAAAAGTTCTGCGGAAATCTATAAAGCCATTACTGAAATGGTGCCACTTTTTGAAGTGTTTAGCATCATCCCCGAACCACAATAGCGTTAGTTGGTGAAGGTCAGCGTATTCATATGAGGTTACATAGGGCGGAGAGGTTACTATCAGGTCAATGGACTCAGATTTAATCGGGAACCTCTTGGTTGAATCTCGACGATACATCTTTGCTGAGATATTTATACGTCCAGATTCGGCCAGTCTAGTGTAGAACAAATCATTCTTTCTGATCATCGAATCAAGGTGTCGGAGGAAAGACTGCTTAGGAATTGGTATGACCTTATCTTTGTCGATTGTCGGCTTAATACTTTTCATCAGCCATCGGGAGCAGTTTTTAAGATTATGTGAAAAAGCACACAAGAAAAACCTACGAACATTGGGATTTTTAATTTTCTTTATTGCAAAATAAATTCTATCGAGCTCGGTAACTGTTTCTTCATCGAACCAATAGCTAATTCGAGCATGATGTGGATGAGACACGCTAGGAGTCGTGTCATAGTATTCCAAGAATTTCCTTTTATGGTTCGCAAGTGTACGAGGTTTAATCGCAGTGGTTTTTGTTTGGGTGATCAATTTCGCAACTGGATTTATATCAAAACCGATACTAGGATGCCCTAATAATTTAGCTTCCACCAAAGTGGTTCCGCATCCACCGAAGGGGTCACAGACGATCTGTGTATCACTCGGTGCATAATCTTCGATCAGTTTGCGAACAATTTGCGGAATGAATTTTGCCGGGTAACGGTGGTAGTCATGAGTGAAGGCTGTGGTCTGAGAGCGACCCGCATCACGAAAAGACCAATCTTCTCTTGCAGATAAAGTAGCAAATGTCTTTTTTATTAGGACCGGTGTAAGCATGTCAATTTCATTATAACAGTTACGCCGGATGCTAGGAAGTCGCAAACGGATCGCTTGGGTCAATTCCTAGCACCTTTTGTTGCCTTGCTTTCGGAATTTTAAACCATTCTGGGTGTTGTTTGAAGATTGCCCTTAATTCACGTATACTTTCATCAATATCCTTGAATTTGAGCCACGTTTTCGGTTCAAACTTCCGGACATCGCCACCGCCCAACTTTCGCATGGTGTATTATAATGGCGATGGACAGCGAATCGTCTTCTGTCACAAATTAGGGAGGGTGTTCGTTATGCTATTATGACAAACGATCCGAGCGATCGAGGTCAAATTATCAGTTT
>CAYIRD010000051.1:0-6138 GCA_964365755.1 uncultured Gammaproteobacteria bacterium
AGTCCAAATCTTGAGATTTGGCTAGACCCAACAACCCAAAAATTGGTAACAGACAGATTAAGTAATAGGTTGCAAATCTCTAATGTTTTAAGCAGTAAAGAAAGGCCGCTCGCGACTGTTGACCGCGTTATACAAAGGCTTGGGCCCGATGCAGTTGCGCGTCTTGAAAAAGGAGATCTTACCAGAAAAGACTTAGCAATTGCTGTTTTTGTTCTGCGGGATGAGCTTTTGCAAAAATCTTTGGCTGCTGGCAAAACCATAAAGGATATTAAAACAATTGAAACAACAAGATTGGGAAAAATTCCTTTTTTCAGACGAACTGTTGAAAAATCTAGCCTTAAAACACAACTCGATGCATCTAAATCACAAAGCACTGAATATACAAGAGAAATAGGATTTGATCAATGGACGACAGATTATATAGAAAACGATCTTGTTGCTCTTAACCAACTTCGAACAAGCGTTGAGTTATCTTTTTACGGAAGACATATTGATGATCCTTTATTTGACCAAGATTCTATCTCTCTTCATACTGCTGGCAGAAAAACAGGCAATCGTTTACATGACGCTGTTGTTGACGAGTTAACAGGAGAGGAAGGAATACTAAAAACCCGTTTTGGCGGGAGAACCCTTCTTGAACTTTCCCAAGAAGACCCAATCGCAGCAACCCAGGCTGTGTTTGAAGCAAATCAACGTGCTCTCACCCAATTTGCAGGAGAAACGGCTAAAGATCTTCTTAAGGCTGAGTCGCCTACAGCCGACACGGAACTAATCGAAAAACAGGCACAAAGAGTCGAAGCAAAACCAACTCAAGAAGACTTGACAAAAGCGCAAGAGGCAGCGGAAAAAGCAACAGCAGAGTTTACAAATGCGGAAGTAAGATTAAATGCACTAAACGCTCCTGTTGAAGCCGCAGAAACAATTCTTTTAGAAAAGCAATTGGCATACAATAAAGCTAAACAAAATTTTGAACAAATCTCAGTTCGTCAGAATCCTGAAATTCAACGACTAGGAGATCGTGTAGAATTACTTTACAATAGCATTCAAGAACCCGATCCTTCACTTACTCCTGAACAAAAAGCAGATGTTCAAAGAGCTACTGCTACTACATCCCAAAATATAGCGAGAATTGAGGCCATTATACAATCTTACCAAGATAAATTAAATCAACTCCTCCAACAACAGATAGATGCTGAACTGGACTTAAATCAACAAACAGAGAATGCTGAAAAAGCAAAAAAAAACGCAAGCGATAAAGGTTTGGATGCGGCAAAAAAAGATTTCGATGCAAAAAAGGAGGCAAAAGAAAAAGCAGACTCAGAACTCAGAGAAAAGCAAAAAGCAGGAGAGACAGGAATATCAGAAGAAGCAAAAGAAAAAGCTAAAGGCCTTCGCAAGTGGAAAGAGGTTGTCGCAGGATACGACAAAATTATAGACACTAGGTTTTCTCAAAAGTATACAGATGAATACTCACGAGAGAGCATGGCAGATATTGAGGAGACTCCTGATGGGCAAATTAAAGGCGCGGAAAGGATTAGAGAGCATATCTTTAGAGTCGTTAACCCAGAGGACTACGATCCAGCCCTTGCTCGCAAAATGCTCAACAATCAAACTATGGCAAAAGCGATTGCTTGGGTCTACAAAATTGATTCTTCACTAGTAACCAATCCTGATGGCAGTCTTTCTCTTAAAAAAGCTCTTCCCTATCTTCGCTCATCGCAATTTCAAGTGGGAGACCTTTTGAGATTTGTTGTTAGCGAAGGCGTAAAATCTGCAGAACATGGGAATCCATACCTTGAATTGGATAAATACTATGAAACACCCAAGCCAGAATTAAAACTCGAGGCAGAGAGTATTTATGGGGAAGGAGTAGGAGAAGCACTGGTTGACAAGGCGGACGTAGAATGGACTGGAGAAGTAATTAATCCGAAAAAACTCGATGGGTTCGAAAGGAACGATTTACCGCTTACTTATCTTACAACTCTAAATTTTGACAGAGCGCAAAAAGAAATCTTTTTTAATACCTATATACAGGTAAACGAAAGACTTATAGAGTCCTTACCACGAGTCCTTAACGATAGCTTGCCTCAAACAGTAAAAGAATTATATGACCCCAATACCAAACTATTGAATAGAGATAGAATTAAATTCAATGAATGGATAAAGATTGAGTGGGATCAGGACAATGCTGACAGCATAGATACATTGTTTACCTCTTTCGAAGACTATGTAGGCAAAGACGTACCAAAGAATCTAAAAATAGCAGTTGCAAATTGCTTCCTAGACATGAATTCTTCAAAGAGGCTTGAATCTTTGAAGGGATTCGCTCTGCCAGTAGAAGTTAGAGATGTTAAAGTTACTGTAAGAAATGCAGATGGAAACTGGGATACAGTAAGTAAAAACTACAATCTAGACTTTGATAATACAGGAAATTTTTATATTATAGATACAGCTACAGGAGAAAAACAAGAGTTAAGTAGTTTTTACAAAAGAGAGCTTGATAATTTTAGAGAAAGCAGATATAATGCAGGTCTTGGACCAGAAGATAGAAAAACTTTACAGGAACAAAGTTTTTTTAAAGTCCAAGAGGTTTTGGGAGAAGCAATTTTGCGAGCGCAAATGATTTAGGAAGAAAATTTATTATGGTAGAAACCACCACAGAAGTGTCAAAGACTGAAACACAAGAAGCGGGAGAAGAAAGTAAAGTTCCACCATGGATAGCTAAAGAGAAGAAAAGGTTGAGAGAAAAATACGCACTTGAGGAAAGAGAAGCAGGAGAAAGAATGCGTAGAAATGTAGAAGAAAGACAAGCAGCAAGAAGAGAAGAAATGCTATCCATTTATAGACTTAACAAAGCAAATAGAGAAAGACCAATTAAGGATGCTATGGAGAGAGCCAAATTAGAAGTAGAAGAGGCAGGCAGACTAGCAAGAGAACCAAAACGAAAAAACTTATTATCAAGACTAAACGAGTTTCTGACACAGCCAAATAATGAAGTTAAAAGCCTAAGGCAAACTGAAGCAGAGTCGTACGAGGTATGGAAAAACATAGTAAGAGATACGGCAAAGAGACTAGGGAGCAGTGCTGGATTTTTAAGAGGAGTTAGGGCTGCATTTAATTACCTTAACAACACAGACGTATCAATAAGACCAGAACAGAGACCAAAAACAAAGTCTACTCAGCAGCCTACAGGAGCCCGTACGCCAGCCACCTCTAAGCTGCTAAATAGGTAGAATATATTGTGACCAAAGAAGAATTAAAAAATTACATAAAGCAATTAAGCCTTGAAAGCGATTTGGAGGGTATGGTCTTTGAAATAATTGACAATACAAAAGAAGTAACTGCAGAACTTCTTAATGGAATTGCCGATATTTTGGATCTTCAGGCAGATTTCTACGAAAAAGTCGCAGATGTCTTGGAAGATGAAGCAAGAACATACGATAGTTTAAACGCAGAATTTAGTAGTAAAGAAGAAGCAATTAAAGGAGCAAGGATGGAAGAAATAGGCTTGCTTCAGGAAGAGTTTACTAATGAAATTGCCCAAAAACTTGAGGAGATGAAAGTAGATAAAGAAACAGCCACATCTGTGCCTTCGGAATCGTCTGCCCCTAGCGCTTCTGTGTAGCATCAACCTTAATCTACTCTTTTATTTCCTCTTTCTTGGGATTGATTTTGATTTTTAATTACTCAAGTAACCATTGATAAACAGGCTGGATAAGAATATCTCTGTTATTAAGACTGAACTTTTCTCTGGTATTGAAAGTCAGAATTAGCCCATTCTTGAGTTTTTGCTCCTCCATGGCTTCAAAAAGAGAATTAATTTCACGCTTTTTGGTTTTTTCATCAGTCAAATTCCAGACAACTTGAATCAATTCGTTTCTCCCCTTCCCTTTCACAAAAAAATCAACTTCTTTGCCAGAATCTGTTTTGTAATAATATGTTTCTTTTTCTTGTCGCTTAAGTTCTAGAAATACAGATGTTTCAAGCATACGACCTGACTCCTCTGAAAATCGAAAAGAAACAGCATTTGCCAAGCCCGTGTCAATCGGATAATTTTTTTTCAAGGCTTTCTGTTGGGTTTTTAACGAATACGAAAATTGGGGCAGCTCAAAAAGCAAGAAGGCTTCTTTGAAATATTCCAGATAGGTTGAAGCAAGATCATAGGATATCCCATACAACTTTTGCAGCGAAGAAAGTGACACTATTTTTGCCGCATTGGATATAAGGTAAGCGCCCATTTTTTCCAATATGGGAGCCTCTCTGACCTTGTGCCGGCGAACAATATCTCGTTGTATCATGTCTGTATAATATTGCTTTAACAGTTCCTGATTGCTAGATAACACAATCGCCGGGAATCCGCCAATCTGTAAATATTCTTCAAGATGTTTTTGCAATACTGTATCTTGTAAAAGTACTGCTTTTTTATCAGGAAGAGAAACACCATGAAACATCAAGTATTCGCGAAAGGACAAAGGCAATAATTGATACGATATGTGACGGCCTGTAAGAAGGCCTGCGAGCTCACCGCTTAAAAGCTTTGAGGATGAACCTGAAAGAAATATTTTGTACTGTCCATCCCGCAGTTTTCTAACTGCCTTCTCCCAAGATAATATATTTTGAATTTCATCAAAAAAGACGTAAGAAAGGCTTGGTTTGAAATAAACTTTATATGCTTCTATTAGCTCTTCAATAACGCTTGCGTTACTGTGCTCAAGAAAATACGGATCCTCAAAATTCATATAAAGCCAGTTCCCTTTTGTCTTTATCTTTTGTATCAGAAGTTTCATAACCGATGATTTACCCGACCTTCGTGGCCCAACAATATCGACAACTTCTTGAGTATCAGTATCTATCTTATCAACAATAACGCGAGGCAAAAGACCTTTCTCTTCGGCATTTTTCTGCCAGAAATCTATAACCTTAATAAGCGTGGTGTCTATCATATACTAGAGTATAGTTTAGTACAATGTGAGATTATTGTCAAGTACAACCAAAAATGTTGTAAGATTAAGGAGGCTAGATTTTCTTCACGTTCCCTTTAAGCCATTCTTTCATTTCCTCTTTCCTTGTGCGATTGATTTGGTTTTGCATATTGATTGACACAAATATGGGAATATGCTAATATGAGCATGTCATGCAAACTGCAAGAACAACTGTTGAGATTGACAAAACGCTTTTAAGACAGGTAAAACAAAGGGCTCTTGAAGAAGATAAAACACTAAGACAGGTAATCCATGAAGCATTAAGGAGGCTCGTGGATATAAATACTAACAAAAGATATAAGAAAAAAATAGCGCAAGAGAAAAAGTACCCTTTCCGTGCATACAATTTGGGAGAAATTAAAGGAACATTAAGTAGGGAAGAAATATATGACTGGCTATAATCCCGTTCTCTTTGATAGTAATATCTTGGTATATGCCCATAACCTAGATTCTCCGTTTTATAAAAAAGCAAAAGAGCTACATGAACAAGTAGTTTTTAAAAATTTAAGAGGGGTGATAGCTAACCAAAACTTACTGGAATTTTACTCCACAATCACAAACTCAAGACTTGTAAGCAGGCCTCAAACTGCTCAAAAAGCCCACAGGTCTTGTCTTGCGTATTTGAAGTCTGGATTTAAAATTATTTATCCAAAAGAAAACGATTTGCAGAACACACTTTATTTAGCAGAAAAGGAGAGTATTTCTGGAAGAAAAATATTTGATCTCTATTTAATTGCCACAATGCTTTCAAACAACGTCGACACAATTTATACTGCAAACGAAAAAGATTTTAAAGACTTTTCTGAAATAAAAGCTATCAACCCTTTTATTAAACAAGGTTGACTTTTCTTTTGCAGTCTAATAAGATAAAGACATGATAACCACAAAACAACTAATACAACTGGCTCCGTTTCCTGAAGATGTAAGGAGAGAATTGCTGGAAAAAGCAGATAGATTTTCTGCTGACAAGAAGTTTGAGGTTGAAGAGAATTGTTGGGCGCTTATTTCTACTGAATACCAAAACAGACTAAGATTTCAGATGCAACAAGCAGCTCTTGAAATGGCAAAGGGAGAAAAAACCTATTCCAAAGAAGATTTTAAGAAAATGGAGGATGATTTATTCTTGGAACTGGTCAATAGATTAACTACAGCAGGC
>CAYIRD010000052.1:0-6107 GCA_964365755.1 uncultured Gammaproteobacteria bacterium
CCGCGACAAGATTCATGTCAATTTGCCTGGGGTGCTCGAGTGCTTCATTTATGGCTGTGGGTGTAATCTCATGGAAGACAATTCGATCGAATTTAATTTTCTTGTTTTCCTCGGACAAAATGGTTCTTAAGTGATATGAAATTGCTTCTCCTTCTCGGTCCGGGTCTGTCGCTAAAATTACGTGGTCAACATCTTTTGCTTCATCAATTAATCCTTCTACAATTTTCCTTTTATCTTTGGGGATAACGTACTTTGGCTCAAAATTATGGTCTATGTCAACACCCAACGCACCTTTCGGCAAATCCCTAATATGTCCCATTGAGGCTTGGATATCATATTCTTCTCCTAGAAAACGAGTTAGAGTTTTTGCCTTCGTCGGTGATTCTACCAATATTAAAGATTTCATAACAAGAATCAGTATAACAGACGTAAGGGAAGGATTGTAAGCGATGAGAATTTATTTTGCAAAACTCTAATCGAAGTAAAGGTCGGGCAGGGCGGTGATTTTGTGCCAGTCCACCGGTTTGGGATTCAAAAGTGCATAAGCGCCTATCATAGCGGCATTGTCGGTTGCGAATTGCGTTTGAGGACTAAAGATACTAGTGTTTTTAGCCTGTAGTTCGAATTGCTTTTTGAGCCTAATATTAGCAGAAACGCCGCCACCAATGAGAATATAGCTTGTATTGTATAATTTTGATGCTCGAATAGTTTTATTGATCAAAACCTTAAATATAGCATCCTGTAATGCGCAGCAAATCTCATTATTTAACCGGTCGGTTAAATGTTTTTGTGAAATATAACGTGATATTTCAGTTTTTAAGCCTGAAAATGAGAAATCAAAGTCCTCAGAATTGATTAAAGGGCTATTGAATTTTATCACCCCCACCTTTTCCCTCTCCCCTCGAGGGAGAGGGGTTGGGGAGAGGGGGCCTTTATTAAACATGGAGGCGCGGCTTTCAACTTCTGGCCCTGCAGGATACGGGAGGCCAAGTATCCGGCCGACCTTATCCAGTGCCTCACCTGCCGCATCATCCCGTGTTCCGCCAAGCCATTTATATTTAGTTAATGATTCGAAAAGTAATAAATCGGTATGACCACCGGATACTATCAAACCAATAAAAGGAAACATTTTTTCAGTATTCAGTATTGAGTATTCAGTATTGAGTATAAAATTGGCAAACAGATGGGCGAGGAGATGGTGGACAGGAATAATTGGCTTATTAAATGCGAAAGATAGGGTTTTTGCTGTTTCGACTCCGACTAAAAGCGAACCAATTAGACCCGGCCCGTGAGTCACCGCAATTGCGTCAATTTTTTCTTTTAGAATTTTATTCGCTAGCAAAAACCTTTCGTTATTAGAATTAGGGGTTGAACCCCTAAAATAGGTTGATTTTACAAGAGATTCGACAATTATTGGGATTATCGCTTTGATTTGTTCGCGGGCCGCAAATTCAGGGATTATTCCTCCTGTTTTTGCATGGATCTTTGAGGATGTGGCTGTTATGTTGGATAAAACTCGAACAAACTGTTCGTTATCCTTTTTCTCAACAACTGCGGCAGATGTTTCATCACAAGAAGTTTCGATGGCGAGAATCCGCATGGAGTCTATTATATGTTTTTGAAGTTTATTTTGGTGCCTTCTTTAATGCTATAAGTTTTAGCACCTCCGGCATTTAACTCAAGCACCCTGTTCACAGGGGAGTCTGGGTAGTACACTGTTAAATTTGGAGCCTGACCGCTTGGCGAAGCATTTTCCACAATGTTGATGACGATATTATCGTCAATAAATATGATATCTATATTAAACTTCATGTCTCTCATCCAGAAACCATAGTCCCCTTTTTTTTCAAATATAAACAACATCCCCTGATCTTGGGGCAAATTATTTCGACCGGACAGTCCTTTCATCCTATCTTTATCCGATTTTGCGAGGATCAACTTGATTTTTTTATCTCCGACCTGTGCCTCTGCTGCACTTCCACCAAAAAGGTTAGGTATAGGAAGATTACTGCCAGTTCTAAAAATTGCAAGAAGAATCACAGCCACGATTAGAGCGACATATACAATTATTAACTTTTTCATAATTTTTCTTCGATTTTGCTGGTTGAGTAGTTCTTAATTCGAGAAACTACCTGAACAAGTTTACCGCCGACAGCTTCTGCATATTTCCTTTTAAGCCTTATTAAACTGTCTGCTTTTGTGACTGCAATTATATCAGATTGGACTGTTTTTACAAGTTTTTCGTAGTACTTGTCCTTCTTAAAATATGGAAGGGTAAGAATATAATCAACCATATTGAATCTTGAAATAACGAAAGCTCTATCTTCCTGTTTATTGATTGGTCTATTCCTACCCTTAACCTCTCTTGTTTTTTTATCGCTCTCAAGAGCAACGATTAAAATATCTCCTTCTTTTTTTGCGGCCTCAAGAAATTCAACGTGGCCTCTATGGATTAAATCAAAAATACCTCCCACCAACACAATCCGCTTACGTATCGCTTTTAGTCTTTTTACCAACGTTGGCAGCTGTTTGTATGTGATTACTTCTCCCATGATTTTTTAATCTCTATTCTTTGGTGCCTCTCAGATAAACTGCCTGCCAGACTCTATAATTTGAGATAAAACTATCCTTGATTATTTCATGTCCATCACGCGTTACAGTTCGAGAGAAGACTACTTTTGCACCAGGAGCGGCGTACTCCACCTGCTTTTCAGTCCCCTTTGGCAGATTAGGATCGTCTTGGTAGGCAGGTGCTGGCGGAGGCACAACATTTGTTATTACAGGTTTGGTTACGGTGACCTTTCTGCCATCGCTTTTGCCGTACATCGTGAAAGTAAGAGCCATACTCACTGGGTCTACAACCCCTTGAATCAAAACGTGAGCTTTTGTATCATTCTTAAACTTGAGATCCACCGAAGGTACGTAAACCGTGGCATCAATTCCGGGGGGAGAATCTTGCTCATAATACCCTACGCGATAAGCATGGGGATGCCTCTGTGTGACTGGGAGACCAGTATTTAGAATTGCGCGGAATAAAGTTGTAGAAACCTGGCAGACTCCTCCCCCATCTCCAAGAATTGTCTTTCCATCTCGAATGATATAGGCCTCTTTATATCCGGTGAACTTAGAAATATCACCAATGGCCTTTGCAAAAGAAAATTCCTCACCCGGTCCAATAAGTACGCCATTGATTCTTGAGGTTGCTAAGTTTATGTTATAAACCCTATTAGGAATGGATCCTAAAAAAATTGACTTACCCGATCCTATCTCCTCAACTATTCCAAGGTCATTTGCCTCCTCGGTTGTTACATCGGGTTTTAAAATTTTTATAGGAATTTCCATAGCCAAGATTTTGGGTTCGCGGCTATTAATAATTTGTTTAATATTTTTGCTAAGTTCCTTTTTTAGGGAATCGATGTCTAGAGTTTGCCCTTCGGCTGACTTTTGGAAAGCTAAAACCCTGTTATTTTCAACTTTAAATTGAGCATCCTTGGCATCCACATGAACTTTTTTACGGATTGGTTCAAGCTCCTCCTTAAGTTTTTCCTCATCAAGCGTATACGAAGAGGAGAGAAAAGTACCCTGGATGTATGAATGAAACATTATGTAAATATCGCTGAAAAGGTTTTTAGTTTTTCCAAGACTTTGCGCCTGTTCATTTATTAAATTAATATCATATCCAATTCCTAGAGTCTTGGCTGATACAGTGGCTATATATGGACCTTGAGAAAAAATAAAAAAATTTTTGCCGATCGTCTCATTCTTCTCTGAAAATATTTTCTCAACATCCGCACGGGACATTTCACCAATATAAACATTATCGACAAATATTCCTGGAATGACCTTATTTTTGAAGGTGTACTGAAAGTAAAAAAGAACAAAAGAAGAAAGCAGCACGCTAGACAAAACAAATCCCACACAGAACCAGTAAGTGGATTTTGCGATATGACGGACCGTCTGTTTTTTTGGGAGCGAAAACCTTGGCATTTTGAAATCAACATATTATACTATATGAAGATCTAGAACCCCATCAACTTGCAAGATTTGGGAAAAACTTTATGGACAATAATTTAAGCCAAGAACCTCAGGTTATAGAACCGCAAGGAGAATCTGAACCCCAAAGTACAAAGTCGGGCGTAAAAAAGATAATAGCCTTAGCAGTGGGACTGCTCGTAATAATTATAATAGTAATCGCATCTGTTCTGCTTATTCTGCCTCGATTTCAAAGCAAGGAGAGTAAAGAAGCAACGCTTGTCTATTGGGGTATTTGGGAAGATTCGCAAGCGTTTCGTGAGGTCGCAGACGAATTCACCAAAAAACATCCAAATATTAAAATAAAATATGAGAAACAAGATATAAAAGGTTTGGGAAAATACATTGACCGCCTTTCAACAAGGATAGCAAATGGAACAGGACCCGATATTTTTCGCTTTCACAATAGCTGGATGATCCAGGTTAAGCCGCTTCTGTTACCATTTCCAAATGACGTGGTAAATGCGATTTCTATTGACAAGTTCTACAAGGTAGTTCAAGAGGATCTTAATGTGGATGGAGCATATTATGGCGTGCCTATTCAGTTTGATACGCTCGCCCTTTTTGTAAATCCTCAAAGCTTTGCGGCAGCAGGTATTACTGAGTATCCATCAACATGGGACGATCTTGGAAATTCTGCGCGAAAGCTTACCGTAAAAGATTCTTCAGGAAGAATAGTAACTTCCGGAGCTGCTCTTGGTACTTATGATAATATTGCCCATGCTTCAGACATTATCTCCCTGCTTCTGATTCAAAATGGAGCAGATATCCTTAATCTTGCTGGCGAATCAAAACAGAATGCTTATGACACACTCGATTTTTATACGTCATTTGCAAAAGGAGATGGAAAAATCTGGGATGACACGCTAGAAAATTCAAAGCTGGCTTTTGCCAAAGGAAATCTTGCGATGTATTTTGGTTATTCGTGGGATATTTTTGAAATTAAAGCACTTAATCCAAATCTTGAGTTTGCGGTTGTTCCTGTTCCCCATCTTCCGTCTAGAAATACCACAATAGCAAGTTACTTGGCAGAGGGAGTTTCAAATAAAACAAAATTTTCAAAGGAAGCATTTGAATTTATAAAATTTTTGGCGAGCCGCCAAACTTTAGAAAAACTTTATAGCGCAGAATCAAAAGTTAGATTATTCGGGTCACTATATCCAAGGGCAGACATGGCGGACACTCTAAAAACAAATACATTAATTTACCCCTTTGTAGAACAAGGAGAAATTGCGTCTTCAACCATTTTCTCTTCTGATACATATGATGATGCTATGGTTGCCTCATTGAACTCTTATTTAGGAGATGCAATAAGGTCTATGATTAGCGAAAATGCTTCTCCTCAAAGCGCCATTGAAACTTTAGGCAGCGGAGTTTCTCAGGTGCGAGCTAGATATGCGCAATAAAAGTAGGATTCATAAAGCAATAATAAAAACGCTTTCCTATTCTGACGTTTTTGATTACCCTTTACGGAAACGTGAGCTTTGGAAGTTTCTTAATGTTGGATCCTTTGTTGACAAGGGGTCATTTCTCAAAGTCATTGGGCCAATGATAGATACAAAACAAATAGAAGAGAAAAATGGGTTCTATTTTTTAAATGGAAGAGGAAGAATAGTGTCTACAAGACTAAAGAGGAGAAAAATAAGCTTTATTAAGCTGAAAATAGCCAATAAAGCTGCAAGGATTATCTCTTTCATTCCAACCATAAAATTGGTTGGAGTATCAGGAAGTTTGTCTCTAAAAAATGCTCAAAAAGAAGACGATATAGATTTTTTTATAATTACAAAAGAGAAATCTCTATGGCTAACAAGATTTTTAGTGAATGTTCTACTGATAGCGGCGGGATACAAAAGATCTACCCACGACACTCGCGGTATGAATCTAATCTGTCCGAATCTTTTTTTGTCGGAAGATTCCCTTATATTGCCGCTTTTGCGGCGCAATTTATTCTCTTCTCGAGAAATTGTTCAGTTGCATACCCTGATAGATCGTGATAATACTTATAAAAAATTCCTTGCAGCAAATTCTTGGATAAAAAGCTTCCTTGGGAATACTAAAATCCCCAGAAAGAAATA
>CAYIRD010000053.1:0-5837 GCA_964365755.1 uncultured Gammaproteobacteria bacterium
AAACGCGCCTCAGGAAAAGCATAGAGAAAATTCAGGCGCTTGGCTACTTCAGCGGACAAAAAGCCCACACTAGCCGCTCGCAGGAAACAAGAAACGGGGAAAGAATGTGCGAAGTCTACACGGATTACGACCTGAGGACTAAGAAACAGCGTCAATGCGGCAAACCCGCTTCTTTTAAGAAGCTAGTTGGCGGCCAATGGATCTTGCTCTGTGCTCGTCATGCACGCATGACATACGAGCTTGAACCCGAAGACTCACCATTCGACAACTAGACTAGCCGCTCGCGAAAGCGAAGCGAGAAACGGAGGAACGAATGAAAACACGCAAGATCCTGAAGGTTTTTCGCCAGGTGATTTTTTGCCTAGCAATCATGTTCTTTGTTCTCCCAATATTTATAGGGAACCATGTGCTGTTTTACAGCCTTGGCGTAGTGAACATAGTGGCAATGGTAATCGTTGGCAAAATTGAAATCAAGATTGGGGACCGAGAGCACGCGCGTGAGGTTGAAGATCTGAATAGACAGATCAAGGAAGCCGAAACACAAATGCAACAAATCTTGGACTCCAGACGCAACTAGCCGCTCGCAAAACACGCGGGTGAGAAAGGAGAAGGACGTGACTGCTGTTTTGGTTTTCGCCCAGCTTGCGATTATGATCGGGCTCTTCTTTGCAATACGCGCAAAGCTTATCTGGATCCTCGATCGAAAGATTAACTATAGATACGTAGCCACAGGCACTATCATGTTAGTAGCTCTTTCTCTAATGGGAGTGATCATTTCGATCAGCGCTGAAATTTCGATAATCGTGGCTGGTGTGATACTGATTCTACCGACTGCCATGCTGTGCGCCAGCCTACTTTTGGGCAAGATCGAGGGATCGTCACTAAACCGGGAGAACTGAATAGTCCGTGCCTGCCACGTAGAAGCGCCCCTCAGGAGCGCAAGGCTGTAAGCCTTCGGACTGAGGTAAGCTCTGTACGTGGTCGATTTAAACGCGCTCTCGCCAATTGGCGGGTTCCGATTCATTCGGAAACAAATCAACAAACAGCGCTACTCTTCTTGCGTGACAAAAGGGATTGTAAATAATACCTTTGTACCGGCTCCTTCTTTGGATTCTATCCAAATTTTTCCTCCGTGGGATTCAATTATTTGGCGGCAAATGAATAGTCCAAGGCCGCTTGACTCTTCAGCATTTGAACCATTTGAAATTTGACCAAATTTTGTGAAAAGAAAGGCCTTTTTATCCTCGGGTATACCTACCCCATTATCTTCTACGCAAACCTCGATTTCTGCCTGTTTTGATTCAATCTTGACTTCTATTTTTCCACTCTGTTTTGTGAACTTTAAACTATTAGAGATTAAGTTGTTCACCACTTCTCCAATGCGTCCCGGGTCAAAGAAAAATTGAGGTATAGGTGTTGGTTGAAAAACCAGGCTTATTCCTTTTTCCTCTGCTGCGTATAGAAATACATCAATATGTTCTTTAATGATTACAGATAGATCAGATTTAACTTTTTTTATTATGAACTTTCCTTCTTCTACCTTAGCCGAATCAAGAATTTCTGAAATTCGCGAAAGCATTTCTCGTGAGGAATCAAAGATTATGTGAAGCATTTTGTCACGCTCCTGGTCATTTATGCTTTTTGATATTAAAAGTGATGCCGCGCCCTTTATTGCCGTTATAGGCGCTCTAAGTTCATGAACGATCATGTGCATTCTTTCTGAAGCTGTGTCCTCCTCATTTTTTGAGGTGCTTGAACTTCTTTCTTTCTTAAAAGATAAATACGCGGCGATCCCAGCAAATAGAACAGTGGTTAGGGCAAAAAACCACACCATTTTTCTAGTATCATGTATTTTGTATCATGTATCAAGTATTAAACTACCTTAATGCTCATACTGAATACTGTATACTCGATACTGAATACTATTGGGTGAGGGATTCGAGTTTGTCCGCAGTTCTTTTGGAGCCGATTACGATAATATAAGTACCCAAAACAAAACACATCCCTTTTATAAGAAAAACTAATACCGAATATACGTTATTTGTTGCAAGCAAGAAGTAAGAGTTAAAAGCGTCTATGATTATTCCAAGTGCAATAAATAGAACTCCGCTCGCAATACTCTTAAACCCCTGCGCAATTATTCCGCTGCCAAACTTGTTAGTCAACTGATACATAATTGCAGCAGCGGTTACTGCTGCAAATGCAGCTATAAAGGCTACCGCTTCAACTAAGATAGAAAAAAAACGCTCTGTGTCCATCCTTAGCCTGTATTTAGAGCTTTATTAAGGTTTTCAATTTCACTTGAGGCGGCTAGAATTTGTCTGTCTTTAAGAGTTGGAGCAGGAGGTGCTGCTGGAATCTGAGGTTGAATGCCCGGCATCTCAGTTACGCTACCAGCCAGGATTGACTCCATAGTTTGCTTTACAATCATTCCAGATAACTCTACAAACTGATTGATCAAATTGGCTAAGATTATCTGGAGATCTCCCTGAATGGAAATAACCTCTCCATTTGAATCAACTTGGATCCCTGGTACATTTTTCACCTTTGATATAGTAATTTCCTCTCCCAAAATTGCAATTTGCCTTTTTATCAATTCCGAGATTACTTTTTGACCAATATCCATAGTCCAAACTATTTACAACTTATTATTTATGATTGACTATTTTGAATTTAAATCGTCAATCGTCAATTGTATATAGTCAATTTATTAAACGTCGCCGGCCAGCCCCCTCACTTTCTCTACAAGATCATTTGGTGCTACCTGATACTTTAAGATATAGTCAGTTGCGCCGGAATTAAGTGCCTCCCTAACCATCTCATCATGACCAAAATTCGTAAGCATTGCAACCGGTATATTTTTTGTTTCGTCACCAGCTTTTAATGTTTTAAGCACGTCAATACCAGACATGTCAGGCATCATCTGATCAATAAGAATACAATCGAATTTAGTGCTTTTAACTGCTTCAAGTGCGCTTTTCCCGTCCGGGGCCAAACTCACTGAATATCCCGCGGCAGAAAGCGCAGTCTGAAACACTTGCGCTATCTCGCTCTCATCATCAACTAAAAGAACGGTTTTTGCCATCTACTTTAGGCTACCATACGCCGTAAAAAAAATGCAAGGGGTAATTGTTAAACAATTACCCCGCAGGCCCGTATAAGCGCCCCTCGAGAGCGCGAGGCTGGAAGCCTCCGGCGAGAGGTAAGCTTTATACGGGCCAAGTACCGCAGTCCTGAGTGCTTGCGGTGAGCGAAGTCGAACCGAAGTCGAAGAGCAAGCCCCAAAAGTAGAAAGAATAATTACTATAAGCTTGCTTTACTCTCCCAGCAATAGTATGATACTCTTTATGTCAGTGGAATCACCAAATCCGGAGCGGCACCTTCAAGTCTCTGTACCTGAGTTCGACGGAGGCAGTTTTACCATAGATTTTCTTCCGGATTTCCCTGACGGTTTTGAGCTTCCAGGCTAAATCTGAAGTTCCACGAGCGCCATTAGCTCAAGAGTTTAAAAGCACAGTTGGAGAAGTTAAAAAGATGCATGTTGAACAAGAAATGCCAAACGGCACAACCCTACGCATCTACTTAGTAAAATAATACTCTCAGACAAGACAAATACGACTAGTCGATCATCTTCTGCGGGGAGATTTTTTTGTTAGCTCACGAAGGATAAGAAATAAGGTCAGCACTCCTAATATATATATTAACGCAGTAGTGGCAAAAAATTGCTCTATACTATTCATATTCTTTCGCTTTCTTTGCCAGAAATATGGCTACTCCTAATGAAACTATAGCAGGTAATATATTCGTAGTCAATAATAAAAGTGGATTAGCATTTGAAAAAATCGGTGGGATTATTATGCTTCCAATCCAGCCTGCTGAAAGGTTCGTAAATAAACCTGACAAAACGAGTAGGCCCGATGAATTCAATAATAGTTTCATTCGAATAATATTATTTTATCACTTTGGTGGTTTTGCCGTCGGTTACTATCTTAATTGATCCTTCTTGGTCTGTTCTTTTGTATTCGATGCCGAATTTTTTGAGTAAATTGAGCACGCTTGGGTGCGGGTGATGATAAGAATTGTTTTTCCCTGCAGAAATTATCCCAAGAGATGTTCGAATATTTTCAAATGTCGAATTATCAACGCCTGTTTTTGACCCGTGATGGGGAAGTTTAAAAACGTCAATCGAATCTGCGCCAAAGTTTAAGCTATTTAAAATCTGATAAGTTATATCTCCTGTCAGAAGCAGATCAAAGTCGCCGAATTCTATATGCTGGACTAATGAATATTCGTTTGTGTTCTGTGATGAAAAACCTGCTTTTGGCCATTTTGTTGTAATTCGAACGCCGTCAGACAAAGTAAAGCTTGAACCAGCAGTTAACTCTTGGTATGGAATCTTCTTCTCTGAAATTGTGTTCATAAGCGCCTCAAAAATCTTAGTATCTTTTTTTGCAGAAACAGTATTAAAAGACAACACAGCGTAACTTTGTATAACATCTACAAGTCCCGTAATGTGGTCCGCATCAGGATGTGTCGCAAAAACTAACTCTATCTCTCTATCCCAAACGGGCATATTTTGAGAAAGACACTTTAAGACTTTACTACCGCCTCCTCCATCTATTAGGATGTCTACTGAACCGGGAGTCCTAATATAAATTGCATCACCCTGCCCTACATCACAGAAAATGACAGTCAAAACTTTGTCAGATAGCTGGCCAGTCTGATAAGAAAATATAAAAATTAAGGCGAGCCCGGAGATTATAAGTGGAATAATAATTTTTCTCATATTCTGATATTAAGTCTTTTGTAAGCCCATAAGACAACTGCCAAGGCTAAAAAATAATATCCCAAAATCAATGTCATTGGAATGTTTTGTGTTTCAAACTCGATAGCGTATTTATTAAGGAACAACACAATCCATTTGAAATACAAAAGCAAGGGTAGACAGAGCCACAGTATAGGGGCGGCAAGGGTGCTTGAGATTAAGCTTATGATCGATGCCAATATCCCCATAATCATAAGGGGCGGTACTGTCCAAAGAATCAGCAGATTTGAGATTATGGAAATTGGAGAATAAGTTGAAAAATAAAAAATAAGAATTGGAACTGTTGAGATTTGTGCAGACAATGTGGTTCTAAAATCTTCAAAGAAGATATTTTTCCCTAGTTTTTTAAATATGGGATCAAGTAAGATTATACCTGCTGTTGCTGTAACCGAAAGTTGAAATCCAATTTTTCCTATGATAGAAGGATCGTAAAAAATCATGAGGAAAATTGCCAAAACAAGCGCAAAAAGAGCGGTATTCTGACGGCCCAAAAGTCCTGCTCCATAAGCAAAAATCGCCATAATAGAGGCTCTGACTATTGACTCTTCAAAATTCGCAAGGGCTGTATATAGAACTATGGCAAGAGAAGCAAATATTAGAGCATGCGTCCGCCGCAGAAAATATGCAAGGACTGCAAAAATTACACCTGCGGTCATTGTGACATTCATTCCTGATGCGGCAATCACATGAAGAACACCAGTTTTTCTAATAGAGTCAAGGTAATCTCGGTTAAAAGTACCCTTCTCGCCAAAAACTATACCCAAAAGCAGCGCAGATTCATCTTTTGGCAAGGTCTGAATGAAGCTGCTATTAATTCTTTCTTTAGCTTCAAAAACTACAGGAAAACGTACTTCCTGATTATTCGAAAAAGTAGGATCTTGAAGGTAAAAAAATGAAAGTCGAACTCCGAGGATCACGCAAAGCAGGATTATAAATCGAATCATTTATCACAGAGAAACTAGATCTTTTATCTTCTCAAATGTTGCCTTACCTACTACTTTTCTTTCCAAAA
>CAYIRD010000054.1:0-5756 GCA_964365755.1 uncultured Gammaproteobacteria bacterium
TTCGCCACCTTTTTTACGTCAATTTTCATAGAAATATTTTATCAGAGTTTGTTAATAATTGCCTCGCGGGCTTTTTGTTCGATGGAGTCGCCTAGAGGTTCGAGGTGAAATTTCGCGCCCTGAGCGGAGTCGAAGGGCTCGTCGTATTTTTGTTCCAACGCTTTTGTAAGTAACAAATCTGCGAGTTGTGGATTTTTGGGTAGGATTGGACCGTGAAGATAGGTCCCAAACGAATTTTTATAAACAATTCCTTCGCTCCCATCTTTACCATTATTTCCGAATCCCGTAGAGACATCACCTAGTCTTTCATTTTTGTATTCGAGGTATGTTCTTCCTCCATGATTTTCAAAACCAATTAAGGGTTGAGTTAATCCCTCGATTTTAGGATTAACGATAACGTTTCCGATTAATCTCTCATATCTCTCTCCCGGGTTTTCGGTAAACATTTTGAAAACCCCAAGCCCTGGGAGTTTCTTATGGTCTGCAGTTTTATAATATTTTCCCAGGAACTGGTAAGCCCCGCATATATATAACCCGGGAATGCTGTCTTCGATCATTGAGGCTAGGGTCCGACCCTTCGCACGTTGTAAGTCGCGATTTACGATTTCCTGCTGAGTGTCCTGCGCGCCGCCCATGAAGAGTAAATCGCAAGTATTCAGTATTGAGTATTCAGTATCCAGCGAAACATTTTCGACTTTGACATTGATGCCGCGCCATTCAGCACGTTTTTGAAGGACGATGATATTGCCGCGATCTCCGTATGTACTCATTAGATCGGGATATAACCAGCCAATAGTTATGGAGTATTTATTATTTATTATTGATGATTTATTATTTCTTGAACTCATAGGATTTTTTTGCCGGTTAGTATTTTGCGTGCTTCGAGCATGGCAGAGTAGGTGGGCAGTATAAAAAGCATTTCATTCGGTGAAGTTTCGTTCACAGCGCTTTCAATCGAATCTGCTAAGCTCTCAAAGATTTGAACTTTTGAGTTGTAGTTCTGAGTTCTAAGTTTTGAGTTTTGAGTTGAATCAAGATACTTGATTCTTAAAGCCATGTCGTAGGCACGATCCCCGGAAATGAAGATTTTTGAATCGTGTGGTAAGTTTTCAAAGTCGACGTCCCAAATCCAGGAAACATCTCTGCCATCAGGAATTCGATCATTAAGAACAAGAAGTATATTACACCCCCGAGGTGTATGCATATTTCCACCTCGAGGGTGGCTCAGAATAGCGTCAATTGACTGATTAAATCCCGCTGGATTTTTTGATAACATCATAAATATCTTCCGCCCTTTATAATTAATTTCTTCCTGGCGTCCAAATGCAGGTTTAAAATTCTTGAGTGCATTATTTATCTTTTCGAGAGATATATTGAACGCCTTTCTGGCAATAAGCACAGCAGCGTTTGTGTTATAGGTATTGTAAAGTCCGAGAAGCGGGTAGTGGTCTAATTTTATTTGTTCGATATTTTCTCGTTTAAAACCGCAGCCCGGGCAAATAAAATCCCCCATGTGAGAAAATGAAACCTTTTTATAATTAAGTTTTGTTTGGCAAATCGGGCAATAAATAAAATCCACATCATGCCCGGTTTTATCTTTGGTCATCAATCCTTCGTCTACGCCGAATAAGTGAGTATTCAGCTTCGAATTTCGAGCTAGAAATAGGAGAGCAGGATCATCGCCATTTGTAAATAAGAATGTATTCGAATCAGCGCCAGATAGAGCTTCTTCCCAATCCTTTAGAACTTGATTCACCTCGCCATATCTGTCTAATTGATCGCGGAAGATGTTTAATAAAACTACTGACAACTGACCACTGACAACTGACATTCCTTCAAGTGCCGGGCCGAGGTTGCGTTCGTCAACCTCAAAAATTGCAACATTATAATTTAACCGACCGGTTAAATTTGAATTTTCAATAATGCTTGAAGCTATTCCGTTTAAAAGATTTGCGCCCGCCTCATTTCTGAAAACTCTCAAACCGCCTTCTTCAAGAATCTTCTGAAGCATCAAGGAAGTTGTAGTTTTACCGTTGGTTCCTGCAACTAAAACAACTTTAAGGTTTGGATTCTTTTTTAAAACTTGGCGAACAAATATTGGATTCGCTTCCATTGCAATATGCCCCGGCCACGTAGACCCCGAGCCGAAGTTAAGAGTTCGCGAAAGAAGCAAGACAAGTTTCCCCAGCATGATCAATAATAGATTCATAAGGATATATTATAAAGGACGAAACATGAAATTACATGGCGCGGAGGATTTTGATGCGGTCGTCGACTGGGGGGTGGGTTGAGAAGAGATTTGTAAGCCAGTTTCCCTGTGTCTTCTTGGTGTCTGACTTAAATGGGTTTTCGATATATAAATGGGCAGTTCCGGTGTGAGCGTGTTTTAAGGGCGTTCGATCAGCCGCTATTTTCCCTAACGCATCAGCTAATCCATCTGGGTATCGTGTGAGAAGTGCGCCGTCTGCATCTGCTAGATATTCACGTCTTCGCGACACAGCAAGTTGAATTAACGTTGCAGCAATAGGAGCGATAATTGCTGCTTTAATTCCGATTAGTAGGAATATTTGAGTTCCTCCCCGATTGTCACGATCTCTACCCCCAAGCCACATGGACCGCATAAATACATCAGCTAAGATAGCGATAGAACCAACAAGTATTGCAACTACACCCATAAGTCTTGTGTCATAATTTTTTACGTGTGAAAGTTCATGTGCTATCACACCTTCAAGCTCAGCATCTTTTAATTTGGTAAGTAATCCGGTAGTTGAGGCAACTGCGGCATGTTTTGGATCACGTCCGGTTGCAAAAGCATTGGGAGATGGGTCTTCGATAACGTAGACTCGCGGCATGGGAAGCCCTGAAACTATCGATAGATTCTCGACTGTTGTATAAAGTTGTCTATGGCTATTTTTGTCTGCCGGTTTTGCACCGGACATTGAAAGGACAATCTTATCAGAGTTGTAGTAGGAGATAAATGAGATTAGTCCTGAGACTATGAGCATTATTCCCGCCCAGGAAATTCCGTATCCCAGCGCTTGCCCAAGAACGTAAGAAACGGTTAAAAAGAATAAAACGAAAAGAATCATAATGACCCATGTTTTTAATTTATTTGAGGAAATCTGATTATAGATAGTTGTTGCCATGGTGTTGATTATACCATAGCGCGAGGCTAGAATTTGACTTTGACTTCTTTTTTGCTTTCAGCATCTGTTTCAAAGAACTCTACCACCTTAAAGTCAAACATGTTTGCAAATATCATGGCGGGGAAGGTTTTAATAGATGTGTTATAGGCAAGAACATTGGAATTATAGAATTGTCGCGAGTAAGAAATTTTGTTCTCAGTATCAGTTAGTTCTTCTTGAAGATTAAGAAAATTTTCGCTTGCTTTAAGATCAGGGTAGCTTTCAGCAACAGCAAAAATTGACTTGAGCGCTTTTTCCATCATGTTGTCGGCTTCTGCTTTTTGCTGCGGTGTTTCTGCCTTCAGCATATTGCTTCTTGCTTGAGTTACCTTCTCAAAAACTTCTTTTTCATGTTTGGCATACCCCTTGACTGTTTCTATTAAATTTGGAATCAAATCAGTACGTCTTTTGAGCTGAACATCAATTTGAGACAGTGCCTCTTTTATTCTTTCACGGAGAACAATGAGCGAGTTATAAGTAAACCAGAGGTAGACAATTACAAGAAGAGCAATTATTCCGATGACAAGAGTTAGATTCATAAGGTTATTTTCCCATAAGATGAAGTCGAAATCAATAGCTTGTTAACCAACGGTAGAATTCGCCATGAGAGAGAGTGTTTAGAATGTCTTTTGGTTCGCACCATCCACGACGCGCAACTGACACCCCATAGAACATGTTATCCATTTGGTAGGTCGCATGTGCATCTGTATCGATAACAAACTTTACGCCGAGTTTTCTTGCCTCAAAAACTAATGTATCAATAAGATCAAGCCTGTCAGGGTATGCATTTATTTCGATGGCTTTGTTATTCCTTAGGCAAAAATCGAAGAGTCTATCATAATCGACTTCATATCCTACCCTTTGGTTGATCTTTCGTCCGCTAGGATGGGCAAGAATACGAGCTTTTGGATGTGATAGACCTTTAAGAATCCTTTTCGTCATTTCTTCCTTTGGCGTCTTGAAGACACTATGTACGGCGACTATGGCAGCATCAATATATTCAAGAGTCTTATTATCAATAGCTAGGTCCCCATTAGGTAGAATGTCCACTTCGAGTAAATTAATTATATGTATATATTTATTACTCTCATTTATTTGCTCAATTTTATCTTTTCGCCTTTTAAGAATTGAATATATCTGATTTTTAGTGTGATTTGAAGTACTTGGATTATGCTCAGAGAATCCTAGATATTCGTACTTGAGTTTTTCTGCGTGTTTTAGCATGTCTTCCATCGTATTCTCCCCCATATCATGACTAGGTTCGATTTCAAAACTTGAATGAATATGTAGATCTCCTTTTAAATCTTTAAGATCTACTGTTTTGGGCAATTTATGTTTCAAAGCTAATTCAATTTCTCCTTTGTTCTCTCTCATCTCGGGAATAATCCAGTCAAGTCCGAGGAATTTGTAGAACTCTTCTTCTGTCGAAAATGTCTTCATAGGTTGTCCCTTTTGCTTTAGAAGTTTTGCTCCTTTTTCTGACAGAGAATAACCCTTTTTGAGAGCATATTCACGGAGAGCAACGTTATGATATTTTGATCCGGTGAAATGCTGAAGAAGCGAACCAAAACTCTCTGGAGGCTGAACCAGTAAATCTACTTGTCTGCCCCCCGAGACTAGAATTGATGAAGAAAGAGTTCCTTTCTCAATAATACGGTCAACACTAGGGTACTTTGTAAAATACTCAATTGTTTTGTCAGCGTCTTTTGTTGCAATGGCAAAATCTATATCGCCAATTGTATCTCTCATCCGTCTTAGACTTCCCAGGGGAAATACAGAAACAGTGTTTTTATCTTTCTTAAGATATTCTTCAACTTTTTTTGCAAGTTCAAATGCATAGGGAAGGGCCATTCTATTTGATTTTGTTTTACCAAGCTTATACTCTTCAAGTGCTCTAAGTATGTCTTTTTGTGATTTGTCGCCGAAAGTTTCAAGGCCTGAGATTTTATCTTCTTGGCAAGCTTTTATTAAGTCATCGATCACGGTGTCCGCGTTTTTTAATTTTAGTGCAGTAACCAGCTTATAAGCTTTTTTAGGACCAAGCGTTGTCACGTCAAGAAGAGGGAACATGCTTTCCGGAACGTCTTGAAGTACGCTGTCAAAGTGTTTTGATTTTCCCGTACTTAATAATTCTCTAATATGGGTTTCTATTGAAGGTCCTATCCCTTGTATCTTTTGACCGTCTGAAAGAACATCCTTAATTTCAACAGGAAGGTGATTTATGCTGTCATATGCTTTTTGGTAAGCAATTATTTGAAAAAGGTGTTTCTTTGCGTCTTTAATAGAATACGCTGCGGCAACATTCCTAAGAATTCTGGCAATCTCTTGATTTGTCATGAGCTAATTCTATACCAGGATTGACTCAAGTTCAATAATTTGGGATAATTGTATGCCCATTTTTGGGGGCGTAGCTCAGTTTGGCACCGCACACTTGCTTCGCAAGTTGCGGCGTAAATTAGAGCGGATCACTGCTTGCCCCGTAAAAATTGCGGTGTGGGGTGGTAGCTCAGTTTGGTTAGAGCGCCTCCCTGTCACGGAGGAGGTCGCGGGTTCGAGTCCCGTCCATCCCGC
>CAYIRD010000055.1:0-5737 GCA_964365755.1 uncultured Gammaproteobacteria bacterium
TTTTGAAGTTTCTATTTGTAATTTATAAAATTCGCGAATATTCTTCTCACCATTCTTTTCGATTTTTATCTCCAAGGACATTGCCTTCTTTATTTCATATCTCGTTGCCTTTCTCATGTTTCTCAAGAGTTCATCCTCACTTTTCGTAATATCCAATTGCGAAGTAAGTTCGGCGTGTAGATACATAGGACCATCGCGAAATCCAAGCTTGCTAAAAATATTTCGTGAGAAATCTCCATCCTCAAGTTGCGGTCTTACGCGTGCGAATACACAACCTTGTTCTTTTCCTAAGATTCGAAGTTCTATAGCAAAAGTTTTAACTAATTCTTTACTATCCCAGTCAATAATAGGTCCACCAGGTACAACCAAGTACTTTGCTCTTTTTGCAGACTCGACGATCGATAACATTGTCCCAATAAGTTTATTATTCGAACCTTGCCTGCCGGCAGGCAGGTAAAAACCGGTACGAATGACTTTCCTGCCAATTTTCTCTTGAAATTCTCCCCAATACCACGAGTGCAAAAAGTTGGATTCGGGGTGTTTTGCAATAAACTCTTCCCACTCCCTTTTGTTGTCTATTGTTTTTTTATCCATCGGTTAATTATGTCAGCAATTCTTTTTGCATCACGTTCCGAAACATTAATATGTGTCGGGAGGTTAAGAATTATTTTTGAATCCTTGACTGCATTTGGACATTCTGGTGCCACATCTGTGTACCAAATATCAGACAGATAAGCACCGTTTTTCTTGAGCTTATCGACAAGATCTTCCCGATTCTCAACAAAAATCGGAAAACGAAGGCTTGAAGAAAGCAAAACCGCTTCGTGAGTTTCTTTTCGATTAAACATGAATATATTCCCAGGTAATAATGAAGTATATATTTCTGCAATTTTTCTTCTGTGCCTTAGCTGTTTTTCAAGTAACCCGAATTGATAAAGAGCTAGTGAAGCATGCCATGAAGGCAGTGAATAAGTTTCATAAAAAGATTCGTTCATGACATTGGACAAAAGATTAAGTTTTTTTAGAATAAAGTGGTAGGGTTTTCCTAGGCCAAATTTATACGCAATTCGTATTTTGTGCGTCTCAAGCGGATAAAATCTGTCCCTCAATAAAAATCCACCCGACGGGTGGAATAGCTTTGCACCTAACGCTTTACTGTTCGCGTATTTTTTGTTTCGAATAACTAGAGCTCCGCCTGAGACTGCGTCAATAACTTTATCTTGGCTGAATGACAATGTTACAAAATCACCAACGGTCCCCGCCTCTCTGCCGCTTACGTATCGAGCTCCAACGCAATGAGCCAGATCCTCGATTAATATGAGGTTATACTTTTGACACAGTTTTAGAATTCTATCGATGTCACACGGAAACCCAAGGGTGTTTTGGATAACAACAGCCTTAATTTTTTTGCTTTCCGAAAGCACCTTTTCAAGAGTTGCTGCAGTGAAGTTTAGATCTCCGGTCTCTTCTAGATCAAGACAGAATGGTTCAAGTCCTACTTTTCGAATAGCGTTAAAGACCGCAACACAAGTGAATCCATTAATAGCAACTTGACTATCTTCTGGAAGATTTAGAATCTTTAGGGCTAGTGTTAGTGCTTCGCGGCCTTTATAAAAAAGCTCAGCCATACCTTCGTACTTCTTTTCAAGTAAGTTTTTAAGATCTTCATTATCTTTTTTAGAGCCGCTTGAGAACGATCTCAGGACATAGGGTAAATCGTAATTAGAACCGAGAGAATTAAAAATATTCATTGTCCTATTGTTTCATTGTCCAATTGTTGAATGACAATTCGGCTTACTTCTTTTGGATGTGTAAACTGCGGGGAATGACCTGCGTCTTTTATAGTGAAAAGACTTGAGTTCTCAATTTTCTCATTCATTACCCTTCCATCCAAGAGAGGCGTAATATTATCATTCTCCCCCCAGATAAGAGTTGTTGGTACTTTAATTTCATCAAGAGCGCTATTCTTATCAGATTCCAACAAGTTCTGCAGCACCTTTTTCATAATGGGTGACGCCTTATAATAGTCATATTCACGAACAATTTTATAAAATAGACCTTGAAGAAAGTTGCCATTAACAAACCGTTTTAAACGTGCAAATTTTCCAAATATAAAACGCTTAATTTGAATAAAAATGTCTTGATGGTAAATTCCAGCACTATCTATAAGTATAAGATGAGAAATTTTTTGGGGATATTTTCGCACGTATGCAAGAGAGATTCGACCACCGTTAGAGTGACCAAGAAGAACAATTGACCGTTGACCACTGACAACTGACTTGAGCCAGGAGACGTAATCGTCCAAGGTCCAAACATCTTCTAAAGAAGCTGTTAAGCCCGGAATTTTAAGCATCTTGTACTCTACCCCTTTTTCTTTGAGAATTTCTAAAAAAGGAGCCCATTTCTTTACATCATATGCCCATCCGTGAAGAATAATTAAAGGCCCCATTTTTCCCTCCTTATTTCCCATATTTTTTCTCTTCTTGAAAGTTTCCTAGCATCCTGTTTGTTCGCGAGCAAATTCTCGATTACCCCCTCAAGAAAACGTGCACCTTTAAAAAGTACTGTTTCGCCGCCCTGGATATTGTCCTTAATGTAATTAAGGACCTCACGAGGGTTTTCAAAACCAACTACTCTATTCCGGTAATGTTTCTCTAGAATTGGCAAGCCATATTTAATTATTCTTGGTCCAAGCAGAATAACACGATCGTAGTCTGAGCCTACTATTAATTGTGCAAGTTTTTTGTGTTCCCCTTCCTCTTCTTTCCCCTGCTCTAGCATGTCTCCGATAACGATCCATTTTTTACTTATTTTAATCTTGTTAAACATATCGATAATCGCTTTGGCGGAAGAGAAGCTTGAATTGTATGAGCTGTCTACCAAAGTCGTACCTTTAATTCCCTTAAATACGCTGCTTCTTCCCGGCGGGAGCCGGAATTTGGGAAAAGTGTTATCGTAAGGGAGGTTTAGGTATTCGCACAGTTTCGAAACTGCGGCAATAGAAGAATATACGGCCTCAGGAAGTAAATATTTAAATGAGTATTCATCCCTGTTTATTTCAAACTTTGAACCCCTTAGAGACACATCATACTTCCCGAGCATTTTCTTAGAAATCTCCACCACTTTTGCACATGTTTGACTCAATTGTTCTTTAATCAACTCCGAATCCGAGTTTACGATCACAAGATTCGAGGTGTTCTCAATAAAGTGGCCGTATTCGTGAGCGATTGCTTCTTCTACATTCTCGAATTTGGCAGAAACCAGATAATCAAAGTTCATGCTGTGGGTTCGGGAGGATGAGAGCCATATGGTTACTTCAGGTTTAAGTAGAGTCGATAAAAACTTGCCTTCGAAGGGGCGGTCACAATCGGCTTCGACAATATATATTTTTTGCTTAGGAATACCTAAAAATGCCAGGAATGGAGCCTTTAGGAAAAGTTCGAACCACTCATATAACATTAAAGTTTTGCGTTCAAGGCCCAAGATATCGAAAGGTATTCCGTAGGAGCTGTTTGCATGATGACTATAGCGTGCTTTATCGCCAATTTGTGATTCAATAAGGTGTAAGAGCGTTGTTTTACCATTGGAGCCTGTGACCACAATAATCCGAGGCTTCCACCGTGCCAGTTTTATTCTGGCAAAGAACCTAAAATAATAGGCTATAGGGAAATATAGCCATGTCTTGAGAGCCTGAAACATATAGAGTATTATATCAATTAGAGTACATCATTCCCAACGTCCCGAGGTGTCAAAGCTAATCCACCTTGGAGGTGGATTTGTAGCTACACATCGGGGTATTTGGTTATTTTCGAACTAGAACCATGGTCCAGGGGAAGGGGTGGCGCGCAACGGAAATTTTCAACCCATTCATTCGGAGAAACTTTTTGAAGGAATAAGCCGTCCAATGGTTTTTATGTTCTGGGTGATCACGGCCACGCTTAAGAAAGCTTGCGATCATGAAAAATGGTTCATTTGGAACTGAAAGTAATACATATTTACTTGATACTCTTTTAAGCTCTCTTAATGCTCTGCCTGGATCTTCCAAATGTTCAAGTACCTCAGTGCAAATCAGAAGATCAAACGAACTATCTTTATATGGCAGCTTGTAAATATTCCCTTTTTTAATATCAAGCTTAGGATTAACTTTTTTCCCAAGCGCTAGAGCTTCATCCGAATTATCAACGCCTTCAAGTTTTTCTCCTATTTTTGCATGTCTCAGCTTAATTAAGGTAAAACCCTCTCCGCATCCAACATCTAGGATTTTTTTAGCTTTCAGCGGCTTAATTGTTCTAATGAGTTCCCTATAAAAATTATCGATTAAAAAGCGCTGCAATGGATTAGTGCTTGCATGCTTTTGGTAGTTTGTTGTTTTAGCCATAAGTACGAATATTAGCATAATTGGTATAATTTATCTATGGGGCTTAAAGGAATACTTTTCTTTGCAAGCATTTTCGTAATGGCTTTGGTGTCCTACCCTATCCTTTCTTCAAATTACTTTGGGAGAGATAGTTCTGTGATTGAGTCTCCTCTGCCAGAATTTCTTACAAAGATTTTCCCAAATGTTCTGGGTGAGAATATTTACTGGAAGCCTAGCAATACTGTTATTGCATCAGTGCAAAAGAAGCCAGAGATCACAGCTGTTTCCGCAATCGTCTACGACTTATCTTCAGATAAACTCATTTATCAAAAAAATCCTAAAAAAAGACTTCCGCTTGCTTCATTGACAAAAGTAATGACAGCAATTGTTGCCCTTGAGAACGAACCAATAGATAAGATATTTACGGTTGATAAAGATGCGGCAGAGATTGGAGAAAATACAATGGGTTTATCAGTTGGTGAGAGACTAAGCCTTGAGGATCTTCTCTATGGATTAATACTTCATTCGGGAAATGATGCCTCAGAAACAATTGCGCGGGGAAGTAAGTTTGGAAGGAACAATTTTATTTTCCTCATGAATAAAAAAGCTGAGGATTTAGGCCTTACTGATACTCACTTTACTAATCCATCAGGCCTTGAAGGGGATGGGAATCAATATTCGACTGTTCACGATTTACTGGTTGTGACCCGATACGCGCTTGAAAATCCTATTTTTCAAAAAATTGTTTCCACAGTAGATTATGAAATTCCATACACATACGAGCATAAATATATTTATTTATACAATGAGACGAATCTCCTGACCTCATATCCCGGGGTGAAAGGCGTTAAAACGGGATATACGGATGAGGCTGGACTTTGTCTTGTAACATATCTTAAACACGATGGTCACAGGATAATTGCGGTTCTACTCAGCGCCGAAAATAGGCGTCAAGAAATGAAGGATCTTCTTGATTACTCTCTCCGATCATTAGGAGTAACTCCCCCGCTCCACAACTAAGAATCTTACGTGTCAACGACAAACACCTTCGAGGTGTCTTAGGATTACACCTGGGTATGTTGAAGCAGGATTCGAATTCCAGTAAAATACACTAGACCCGGGCTAGTGGTGGAATGGTATACACGCACGCCTTAAGAGCGTGTCCCAAAAGGATGTGGGTTCGAATCCCACCTAGCCCACCGAGTTGGTTTATTTTGGGCCGGTGGCGCAATGGGTCGGACTGAGCGAGAGCGAAGGAGACCGGCTGCGAAGCGCCAGCGAAGACAGCGGTGGGTAGAACTGCATGGCCCGCAAAATTTTGGGCTCGTAGCGTAACGGTTATCGCGCTTCCATGGCATGGAAGAGATTAGGGGTTCGATT
>CAYIRD010000056.1:0-5691 GCA_964365755.1 uncultured Gammaproteobacteria bacterium
GGTAAAGTGTTTATTACAACTTATTCATCTAATATTTCAAGAATGAATCAGGCAATTGAAGTAGCAAAAAAATATGGAAGACGCGTATGTTTTATGGGCAGGTCTTTTTTAAAGTCCCGCGATGTGGGCAGGAAGTTGAAATATTTGGATTTACCATTAAAGGCAGAAATTAGACCTCAAGATGTAAGACGAGTTCCACCTAATCAGGTCCTTTTTCTAATAGCAGGAAGCCAAGCTCAGATGGAGTCGGCATTAGTAAGAATTGCAGAAGATCAGGATCAGGACATAAGAATTCAAAGGGGAGATACGATTATTTTCTCCGCAGACCCAATTCCAGGCAATGAGGCAAGTATACATAGCCTAATTGACACAATCTCAAAAAAAGAAGCAAGGGTTGTATATTCAGATTTAACTTCCGAGTTTCATGTTTCAGGACACGGTTCGCAGAATGACTTGAAGTTGTTGATTTCTTTAACTAATCCTAAATTTGTTTTGCCAATTGGGGGAACATATCGCCAGATGATTGCCTATCGAGAACTGGCAGGTGAAATGGGATATACGGATGACAGAGTACTTTTTGGAGATAATGCCCGTGAAGTTATTTTTTCTCAAAACGGAGTAAGATTTGGAAAACAAATAAATCTTCCCCATGTTTTTGTTGATCAAATATCTGGCGAAACAATCGAGAAATATGTAGTTATGGATAGGCAAAAGATTGCAGAAGAAGGGGTAATAATCGTAATAGCCGAGATTGATTCAGAGACTGGACAGTTAATTGGTCAGCCGGATGCGATTACGCGTGGGATGACTTTCCAAGATAAAGAAATATTCTTGAAAAAACTTTCAAGTAGTTTAACAAAGATTTTTTCGGGCAGACGCGAACCCGTTACAAATTGGGTTTATTACAGAAGAACTCTCCAGCAGAGGGCAGAAGAAATTTTATACCATGAAAGAAGAGAGCCGCTAGTGGTTCCGGTCGTCCTAGAAATATAGTTTCCAGTCTCCAATTGCAAGTTTCCAATTAGTTTTTCAATTGACAAATCGAAAATTCAATAATTAACTGGAAAATGGAAAATCGAAACTGGAAATTATTGTATAATCTTACTATGGCAAGGAGACGTTATAAAAGAAGGTATCCTTTTAAAGTAAGACTTAAAAAAACTACTATCTATACTCTTTTTTCTATTATGTCTATTGCAGCAGGCGCAGTACTATTTGCATCTTACACAAAGAGCAACGAAATACTTCTTGATATAAATCTTTACCTGACTTCTTACTTTGACTGGCTTTCCTTTTTGATTCCCTTAAATGTTATTTTGTTTGGACTTCTATTGACAAGAATCAGGGCGCCATTTACACGTGCAAATATTTTTTTTGGATTCGCACTTCTAACGCTCGCAAGTTTTGGACTTTTTCAATCGGGACTTATAGGCCAAAATATTTTTGCAACGGCAGTTTCTGTTTTTGGAACGCCGCTTTCTATAATTTTCTTCATCTCAGCGATTCTTGTTGGACTCATTGTTTTCTTAAATCTTTCTATATCCCAAGTTTTTGAGGCAGTCGCCTCATTTGTTAAAGGTTTATTAGTAATTGGTAAAAAAATTGCACCGCTTCTTAAGTCCAAAAAACCTATTGGTGTTTCTGACATGCAGCAGATAACAATTAAGGGACTAAAGGAGCCTGTTCGCGAAGAACCTGCCAGGCCTATACCAAAGCTTCCTGCCAAGCGGACGGAGATATCTGACGAGCTTGTTCTTAATAAGCCGCTTGAGATGGGAGTTTGGGAATATCCTCCATTGTCTTTGCTTTCAGTGCATGCGGGAAGGCGCGATACGGGAGATGTAAAGAAAATTGCAGGAAAGATTGAGGAGACACTTCAAAGCTTTGGAATAAAAGGCCGGGTTTCCGAGATTAACATAGGACCTTCTGTCACCCAGTATGCATTAGAAATCGCTCAAGGGACAAGACTCTCAAAGATTACAGCGTTGGCAAATGATTTGGCATTAAGAACTGAGGCGCCTACCGGCCAAATAAGAATCGAGGCTCCAATTCCTGGACGCGACCTTGTTGGAATAGAGATTCCTAACAGGTCTTTGGAGATCGTTTCTCTTAAAAATATGCTTGAGTCAGAAACTATGCAAAAAGCAAAGTCCAAGCTTTCTGTACCATTAGGTCTTGATGTTTCAGGTAATACGATATCAACTGATATTGCAAGAATGCCACACGTTCTAATAGCAGGAACTACGGGTTCTGGAAAATCGGTTCTAATTAATGCCATAATCTCAACCTTACTTTTTCGCGCATCTCCATCAGAGATTAAACTTATTCTAATTGATCCAAAAAGGGTGGAGCTGACCTCTTATTCTGGAATACCTCATCTCCTTACACCTGTTGTGGTAGAGGTTGAGAAAGCGGTCTCATCGCTTAAATGGGCAATGAAAGAGATGGACCGGCGCTATGTGCAGTTTCAAGATTCAGGGGTTAAAAACATTGACTCATATAATGAACTGGCCGGATTTCAAGCGCTTCCTTATATAGTAATTTTAATCGATGAGCTTGCGGATTTAATGACTCTTGCTCCTGTTGAAGTTGAGGATTCTATTGCCCGCTTAGCACAAATGGCTAGGGCTACCGGAATTCATCTGGTATTATCAACCCAGCGTCCGTCTGTTGATGTTTTGACAGGCTTAATAAAAGCTAATATTCCTTGTAGAATTTCCTTTAACGTTTCATCCATGATCGACAGTAAAGTTATCATAGATCAGCCGGGAGCCGAAAAACTCTTAGGAAGGGGGGATATGCTTTATGTTCCGCCGGAACAAGCAAAACCCACAAGAATTCAAGGGACATTTGTATCAGAGCAAGATGTGAAACGGGTTGTAAACTTTATTAAATCCCGCGGAATTCCGGTCCAGTATACAAGTGAAGTAGTCGAACAGCAGGTTAATCTAAAGAGAGGATTTGGCACGACTTCTGACGGAAGGAGGGATGAGCTTTTTGAGCAGGCAGTGAGAATTGTCTGCGCCCATGACAGAGCCTCATCATCGCTTCTTCAGAGGAGACTGTCTATTGGTTTTAATCGGGCCGCGCGAATTCTGGAGCAGCTTGAAGAAGCCGGAGTGGTTGGAGCAGGAGAAGGTTCAAAACCCAGGGATGTTTTGATTCGCGACCCCGAACAATTCTTAAGCCAGCAATAAATCACCATTTAATTCATGCGTAAAGTAAGCGATATATTAAAACAGGCAAGGGAAGAAAAAAAACTGGATCTAGATGCCGTTTCAAAAGAAACAAATATAAAAGGGGAGTTTCTCGAAGCAATTGAAGAAGGACGCTTCCAAACTTTGCCCTCGGAAAGTTATGCTTTGGGTTTTGTAAAAACTTATGCCAAACACCTTGGCATTAATCCTCAGTCAATCGTTCCCTTATTTCGCCGTGAATATAAATCCCGTCATGTACCGATAGTACCCGAATTCAGAAAATCTCAACATAAATTCAACAAAAAATTTTTCTTAAATTCCAGAAGTTTTTTGCTTTTGTCTATGGCTTTAATAATTTTGGGATATATATTGTTCCAGTATAATTCGGTCATTTTCCCGCCTAACATTTCTGTTCAAAGACCGCAGGAAAATCAGGAGATTTCCGGAAATATTGTTGAGGTAGAAGGCAAAACCGATCCTTATGCAACGGTTTTAATTGATGGGGATGAGGCTTACGTAGATCTTTCCGGAGAGTTTAAAAAATCGATATTTGTGTTTTCCGGAGATAAAAAAATTGAGGTAGTTGCTAAAAACCGTTTCGGAAAAGAGTCCCGCCGCGCGATTAACATCAAGGTAAAATAAGCAACTGACAACTGACCACTGACAACTGACATAGTTAATTGCTGTTAGTTGTTAACTGTCAGTTGTATGAATCTCTATTGCTTTTAAACCCTGTTCATGGTAATTTAGTATCATGGTTGATCCTGTCCAGGCAATTCTATTGGTAGTAATTGTTCTTTTGACCATCCTTCTACTTGTATTAGGTGTTCAAATCTTTTTTATCCTTAAGGAGTTAAGAGAAACGCTGAACCGTGCAAATCGTGTCTTAGCAAATACACAGACTATCACCGAATCAGTTTCTGAGCCAATGTCATTTCTTTCAGGCCTTCTCTTAAGTACAAAATCTCTTAAATCGATCTCAAAAATTATAAGACGGGTGAAAGATGGAGACTAAACAAGGCAAAAATGGCGGAAATGCTTTTTTGTGGGGGCTAGTTATTGGAGGTATCCTTGCCACTCTTTTGACTACAAAGCGCGGAAGAGAGATTCTTCGCGAATTAACGAATTTGGGACTCGAGCTTTTCGAAGATATAGCTTCGGAGAGAACCAAATCTAAAAACTCTGATTACAAAGACGAGGTTAAAGAAGATCTTGAGGCTGAAATAGCAGAAGTTGAAACCCCTACACCAGCCGCCTCCGCTGAAGCTACGGTGGACAAAGCCGGCGAGCCTAAGAACGGCAATGGCCACAAGAGGAGATTATTTAAAGGAATCCGCCGCCCCAAGTAACAATTAACCAATTGACAAATTAACATTTAACAAAATCTGTGAGCCGGTTCGCGTTGATACCCTTCTTTTTTGGTATAATACCCTGTATTCAATGAAAAAGGTTGTGGTCATAGGCGGCGGAACAGGAGTTTTTACCGTACTTTCAGGTCTGCGCGAATATCCATATGATCTTGCTGCAATTGTGACAATGGCAGATGATGGTGGATCAACCGGAGTTCTTCGTGAGGAATTCGGTATATTGCCCCCTGGAGATATCCGCCGTGCACTAGTTGCATTGTCAGGTTCTGATAATAAAATGGTATCAGAGCTTTTTAATTATCGTTTTGATGAGAATTCGTCGCTCAAAGGTCATAGTCTCGGAAACCTTCTACTAACTGCATTAACTAAAATTACAGGCAGCTTGCCAGAGGCACTAAAAGAGGCGGTAACAATCCTAAACGTTAAAGGTGAAGTAATTCCTGTAACTTTGGAAAAAACAAAACTTCATGCGGAACTTGAAAATGGGCAAATAATTGAAGGGGAATCAAATATTGATATTCCAAAACACAACCCCAATCTTAAGATAAAAAGCGAATTTTTAAAACCAGCTGTTACTGCAAATAAAGATGCAATTAGGGCAATCCTCGAATCGGACTTTGTAATAATAGGTCCTGGTGACTTATTTACATCTTTAATTCCGAATCTACTTACTGAAGGAGTCGTACCGACTCTGAAGAAAACAAAGGCAAAAATAATTTATATTACAAACATTATGACAAAATACGGGGAAACTAATAATTTTAACGCATCAGATTTTATAAAGACTATCGAGCAATATCTAGGTAAAAACGTACTAGATTACGTAGTCATGAATGTTGAACAAATGGAGGGGCGGACTCTGGAGAGATATAAAAAGGAGAACGTAGATTATGTTGACTATGATAGTAAAAATTTTGACTCTCGCTTTAAGAGCGTTACAGGAAAATTTTTGCGTCGAGGACAATTTCTGCGTCACGATCAAGGAAAACTTGCAAAAACTCTCGCAAAAATAATCGGAAAATAGTGGATATAGAAAAGAAAGCGGAAAAGATCGTTCGGGAGCTAAAAAAATTATTCCCCAAAACTAAAACTGCTCTAAATTACGAAACGCCATTTCAACTCTTAGT
>CAYIRD010000057.1:0-5617 GCA_964365755.1 uncultured Gammaproteobacteria bacterium
GAGATATATCTGTTCTTTGTTTTTCATCTTTGATGGCAGCTAGAGCCTCATCAATCTCTTTTTGTTCAACAGTAATCTTCTCTTCATCCGCGATTTTGCGGAGCAAGAACTCAAGTTTTAAATCCTTCTCTGCCCGCTCTTCGTATTCTTTTCTTAAATCAGCCTCCGTTTTTCCTCTTGAAGCAAGATACTGGTCAAGAGAAACCCCAAGTCTTTTAATCTCATCAATTAGCTGAGACAGGAGTCGGTTAGTTTCTTGATCAATTAAGGTCTTAGGAATTTGTATTTTGACTGTATCTAATATTGCTTTTAGAATTTCATCGAGCTTTTTTTGCGGTTCTTCCTTCGGCTCGCCGGAGCCTTGCGCGGAGGCGGCTTGTCCCGGAACAATAATTTTAGGTGCAGGCCCGCCTAGACTCGAACTAGTCGAGGCTGGTTTTACTTTGCGAACCTCATCTTTGTAGTTTTTAAGGTCGATCTGTGGTGTTTCGCAGGTTTCGGCTTCAAAAACTAAATCCGTTCCCTCAGCAAACTGCTCAACATGAATTCGGGGATTTACAATGGGATTAATATTCGAATCTTTCACCGCCGCAACATATTCATCTGTTAACGCTTTCTTAAGAATTTCCTCCCGGACAGCCTCCGGATTTAGCTTTTCCTCAGCAATTTTTCTTGGAGCCGCTCCTTTTCTGAAGCCTGGCAATTCAACCTGTTTTACAAGTTCGTCAATAACTTCCCGGCGAACTTTTTCAATATCTCTTGCCGGAACAGTAACTTTAATTGCGATTGTTCCATCTCCCTTTCTATCAATTGAATATCTTTTATTCGAACTATTTTTGTCCATAAGGAGGTATTATATCGTATCTTATCCTATATATCACTAGGCTTGTGCAATCTTTTCCATAATCCACATTCTTATAAGTTGAGTTGGTCCCAAGCCTCTTGATTTTGCCTCTTTCCTGACGGTTGTGAGGGTTGGAGGGTCTAGCCTTATATTAACGGTTTCTGATAAATTTTTAGCAAATACAGCCTTGATAGGCTTGCCTTTTTTGAAAGCATCTTTATAGTTTTTTTCCCAGAATTTTGCCTCCTTCTCTCTGTCTTGGAACACTGATTCACTTGGTTTTATTTTTTTCATTCATTTTCACCTCCTCTTCAAAAGCGGTTATCGGATAATATAAGCCTTTCCCATAACCTTGCAAATTTCTATCTTCAGGCGATAATGACACAATTAACGTTCTCCCTTTTTTGGTTATTCCAATAACCAATATCCTTTTTCGATAGCTTTCAACAGCCTCATGTTTTCCATGACAAACTTCCTCTACTTCCTCAACTGATATTTTATGTTCTGCAATATGATTTCTATTCCATTCATCCCAAATAAGTCCGTTTATTCTCGCCATTAGATGATTCTATCGTATCACATTGTGCCACAAAGTCAAGATATTGTATAATTATGGAATTGCGGGCGTGGGTCGGACTGAGCCAGCGCGAAGCGTGGCGAGGGAGACCGGCTGCGAGCGGCAGTGAGACAGCGGTGGAAACGCAGCGTATTGATAACTTTGCTCGGGTGGCGGAATGGTAGACGCGCTGGCTTTAGGAGCCAGTGGCCGTAAGGCTGTGGGAGTTCGACTCTCCCCTCGAGCACCCATCTATTTCTTGTTCATTCTGGCGATATATGATTCAGCTTCCTCAACTTCGCTTGGATTTGTGCCGATATCCCTTGAATCTTTAGGAGCCAATATTATAAAACGCTCTTGACGTAATCTTTTAAGAAGTTTAGGGTTTTCCAATAAATGCGCTGCTCCGGCATATATAAACACCCGACCCATGGGGAATCTCGTCCTTGTTTCGTCCAGCTCTATAAGGAGTGAATCATCCCTTGATGCTTCTGCAATCTTCAACCTTTCCTCTATGCTGGCGAATTTTTGTCTGAACTCAGCTAATAAAGCATCTGCAGCTTGAAAATCAGAGCGCTCTAGTGCCCTCCGAGCATTCCCTAAGAGCTCTTTTGAAGCAACGCTCTCTTCAAAAATAGAGGCTATTTTTTGGAAGGCACTCATATTATCCCAACCCACAATCCGTATATCTGGGGGGAGTCCAAAAAATTCTGCAGTGCGCTGTGGAAAGTTTTGCCCCCGTTCCAAGCCCTCAAGCAATACCGTATCTCCCGATCTTACGGACTTTCTTATAACGCTAAGCCTCTCGCGTTTATTTTTAAAGTCCAAATGATTAAAGTCAGCTAGTCCTATAATCACCGCGAAACCGAAACTTGAGTTGGCCCGTAAAACGCGCATGCTATCTGGAGCAGCGCCCTTTCTTCGCTCAAGCGCATACTGCAATCTAGATAAATATTGTTCTCTTAAAAGCATAGATAGAATTATACACTTTTAGATATTTAGGGTCATCGCGAAGGTTGAAAGCCTTATATACTCAGCCTCAAACTGTTCCATGATGAAATTTACCCTCACGGACCACGTTGGTGATTCAGCATAAATTGGGCCGATTGTCCATACATCAGTTGCACCCCAGCGGTCCATATAATTCTCGCGGAGAGTTTTATTTATTACCTTAATGCCCTCTTCCCACGACTCAAAATATATGTATCCTCCGCCCCACCCATAGGCATTGTAAGAACCCGGCATTAAGAATCTCCCAAAAGTAGATTCGAGCCCTGCAATAGACGGTAATAGTCTCCAGTCTACGCCAAACTCATCTGCATATTTGACATAGAAGACTGCCTGATCGGTAAGCGGAGAATTGTACTTCTTAAATACGTTTCGGATAGCCTTGGTTCTGGTATCAAGGGAATAATCCTTTTCAATTTTGAGCTCAGCCACAAGTTTTGCAGATGAGGTTTGAACTTCCTGCGCATATACGTCTTGTGGAACAAAAAGTCCCGCAAAAATAAAGATGATTAAAGTGATTATTTGTTTCATATTTATCCCGTTCCTTACGGGAGTTTCTGTAATTGTTCAAGGTCCGGCTTGTGCAGCCGAAACTTGATGATTACTGAAACTTTTGTGGATAAATTCTGAGGAAATTTTAGAGCAAAAAAAATCCTAAAGTAGTTTTGGGCTACCTTAGGATCTAGAGCGAATTATAGCAAAAACTATAGGTTTTGTCAAGTCTTTACCCCGCTTTGAACGGTAATAGCCTATAGTGGTTTCTAACGGGGTAAACTATAAGTCTATCTAGCCTCAAATTGGCCTTGGAAATAGTCAGTTGTCAGTGGTTAGTTGTCAGTTGTTTACAATGAGGCTGAGATTCGTTCCATTACGTAGGAGACGTTTTCTGCCCACTCCCCCGTGTTAGAAGGTGTATAGCGGGACATTATATCAATAGGCTCAATTAAACCTTGTGCGTGATAATTCTGAGCCAGGGTTTTTGCAATAGTTTCAATTGCTTCTTCAAAGCTGTTAAATCGAGTTACTTTTCCCCCATATATTCCAAAACCCCAGCAATTATATGAATCAGCCGGAGCCTTTTGACAGAGTGTACTCTCCTGCATTGCTATTGCCGGGAGAAGTCTATAGTCTAAACGGTACTTGTCGGAAATCTCTACTATATACTCAGATAGGTTTTCGAGCGGAGAATTATATCTCCCCAAGAATTCTTTAAGCACATCTACTCTTGCTTCGCTTGTCGTAATACTAACTTGGGTTATAGAACTTCTCTCTGGGATCGCTTGGTAATCTATCTTTTGTACTGAAGCACCCAAAACCTTGCCTGAAATATTACTATTTTGGTGAAGAAGAAAAAGCTGATAGAAAATCAGGGAGAAAATGAATATTGGAGTCATTAGGAAATAGACTCCGAGCAGGAAGAGCCGCCTCATGTTTATCAATTAATAATTGCATAATTAACAAACCTTGTCAAGAAAACGAGTTCAGAGTAAAATATTGAAGAGCCCCGGTGTTGGAATGGTAGACAAGCACGGTTCAGAACCGTGTGCTCGCAAGGGCGTGGGAGTTCAAATCTCCCCTGGGGCACAATTATTCCGCAATTTTTAAAGAATAAGAAGCATGTGCCCATTCTCTTGCTATCTCTAGGTCAGTTACGATAATCCTATCTGATTCGGGAATACCAGCGTGGATATTCCGATCTAATGGATTATTTGAAACATAGATATTCCATCGTGCCCATTTCTTCTCAAGTTCTAAAACTCGAGCTCTTTGACGGATCGGTTCTCCGCTTTCGTTAGTTTCGGAAATCTCTAACCAAAATTTCCAGATCTGAAGTTGTGGCCCGCTACCAAGCGGCCCCTGGTCTCCCATAATTCGGAAATCAAACCCCAAAAAGATTGGTTTATCCCCATTAGGGCTGAGCGGTGTCGACCCTTCCAGTCTCAAACTATATCTGTCCAATTTAGGATTAAGTAAATTATTGAATACTAAATTTCCAAGTCGGTTGGCAAGTGTCTTGCAATACCCTTGAAACTCGAACTCTCGCTCTCTAGACCACTCGTAATTTCTTTCTTCGCTCATAGAACTATGGGCTAGTATAGCATTTTTAATATTTATATATATTTAATAACAAATTTAGCCTCAAAATGGGCAAATTTGCCTGTTGACAACACTTCCGAAAAGATCTACTTTCGAATTAGGTTCGATTTAGCGGCCTGAAAGGCCGACTTCGTTTAAACTTCGTCGAGCCGAAGGGGGTGATATGAATGTTTGAAAATATTAATTACATAGAATTACTTGCTGCAGGAGTTGGGGCAATGGTTGTTGGATATCTTTGGTACGGTCCGCTGTTTGGGAAAGCCTGGATGAAGGAATCTGGCGTAACTCAGGCAAAGGTTGATGCCGGTAAAAAAGAAATGCCCAAAACCTATGGCATGATGTTTATGGGTTCATTAGTTACTGCGTACGTCCTTTCTGTCTTTATGGGTCTTGCTGGTGCTTTCGATTACATGTCAGCAGCGACAGTCGCTTTTTGGGCGTGGCTTGGATTTGTCGCAACTGTTATGCTTGGGAGTGTTCTGTTTGAAGGTCGTTCCTGGAACTATTTAGGTATTAACGCAGGTTACAACTTAGTAAACATGGTTGTAATGAGCGCAGTTTTGGTCACGTTATAGTTTTGGTTGAAGAGCGGCTTCAATGTCGCGAATTTCAATTCGTGATTTATAGAAAAAGTAGCCTACGGTTCCAAAGGTAATAATTGGTGAAATGTAGGCTGGTATGTGATAGCCAAAACTATCAAGAATCATTATTGTCCCCAAGAAAAGAATCGAATACATTGCCCCGTTTTTTAAGTACCTATATTTTTTAATCCTCTCAATATTTGAAACGGTTAGTTGTCGCAATACTATAGCTCCAAGCCCGTTTCCAAGTAAGATTAAAGGAACTGCAAAAGTAAAGGCAAACGCACCAATTACTCCGTCTATTGAAAATGTTGAATCTAGCGCCTCAAGATAGGCGATTTTTGAGACATCCGACATTTTTCCTGAAAGAAGTTTCTTTTCCTGCTGTTCAGCATAATTTCTAAATCCATGGACTATAAAGAATGCTGTAGAACCAATAACTGCAGCAAAGGCCATTATTGGATTCCGGTCTAACGCAAACCAAACAATGACTGAAAGTAGAATCGAGACTATGGCAAAGAACCACGCCCC
>CAYIRD010000058.1:0-5614 GCA_964365755.1 uncultured Gammaproteobacteria bacterium
AATGAGGGACCCATATAAAATTGCTTTTGTTGGAAATTATCAATATAACTGTGGTGAGAGCAGAAAGAATAAACTCGGATAGGAGATTGAACCAACATTCCTTTGTATTGAATTTTTCTGCCTTTGTGTTTTGGGAACAAAACATTGAAGTGTTTATCTAATTCAACTTTTGATTCTTCTCTGAGAACGGAGGTAAAGTCACTAAGTACCTCCACCATTCTTCTTGGTGTACCTTTGTAATTTGGGTCTGTTAAATCAACCCCCATAAATGCTATTTTAGCAAAAGACGAGCTTAAGAGCAAACACTATGGGTGGAGCAAATCGTTGGCCATAAGTCAGATCAATTTCCGCCGCGTTAGCTAACCTTTCTATCCATCGATGACTACGTGGTCTCGGTTCAAGCGTTTTGCTGCCAGCTAAAACATAACCAACCTGATCCTTTAAGAATTTAATTTGAGGTCTTCGCTCAACCATTGCATCAGTATATCAGGTTAGCTAAAGAGTATTCTGTCACACCATTGACAACACAACTCTCTGCTTCTACTATAAATTAAGCAAACCTCATACATGTTTTTATTGAAAAACTTACCGCCAAAGTTTAAAAGGCAAACCAATACTATAAAAAAAGACCATAAAAGCTATATAGGAGATTTGATTGAGATCTGAAAGTTCAGTTTTCTGTATAGTAAGATATTGACTCAGTACGATATAATATAAGCGGGAAATAAGCGAAAGCAAAGTGAGTAGTACGTTAAGCAAATAAAGAAGCAGGAGGCGCAAATGCCCAGAGACAGTGGACCCTCGGAACCCGCAGACCTTTTGGGTGATGGTGGGTCAAGCTCGCGCGACAATCGTGATGGCACCACCCATGAGTCCATCTACGACAGAGATCGTGGTCAGCATATAAGCGGGGATAACGACAAAGACGGCAATTACGTCGACCACTCCGGACACACTCGTGATGACCGGACTGGCGAAACCATCTCCGATTGGGATCGAGACCGGGACCGTGATCGGGACAAAGGAAAGGACGGGGACAAAGACAGCGACAAAGGCAAAGGCTGGGGCTGGTTCTAGCCTTCCGAACGCACTAAACAGAGAGGGTTTCCCAAAAACTACCCCACCCTTTCTGTTTTTTTCCTGTTTTTTTCTTCATAAAATTCAAGTAGGTCCTTAACGAATCCGAGAAATATGGAGTCGAGTTTTGGCTCCAAGACTTTCCTTGAATAAAAATCAATTTCTCCACCGATATGTAAGATGTCCAAGGTTTTTTTATCGAACTCTTTATTTTTTTCTACCGCACTCCACCACAATTTTCCTGAAATAAATGACAAATCAGCCAGAGATATATTTTCGGCTTTGAAATCTTTTATGGCTTGAAGGAAAATCTCCTCAGTTTGATCCTGCCCCAACTCATCAACATCGCCTGCTCCGATTGATCCGAGGTACTCAACTAATTTCTGTTGGGCAAATTGGGTTTTTTTGTCTTGTTGTTCAGTGCGTGCAACCTCTCTCATTATACTTAAATTATATCATTGGCAACACAACTCCATGATTCTACTATAAATTAGGTTGAGTTCATACCGTTTTCTTTTGAAATATTTGCTAAAATATGATAGAGTTATGTAACTATGGGACTTACAGAAAGCCCAACATTCATGCCAGAACCAGGGAGCGAACAGCCCATTCCCGTCGTGCCTGATTCTGGACCCTCAAGCACACCGACAATTACCCGCCGAGGCTTTTTAGGTCGAGTTGGAGTGGCCTTTGGACTGGCTGGCGTAGCAGGAAAAGTTGGCGAGGCTGTGTTCAATCCAGCTCCAGCTACCGCCGATTCACAAAAGAAGTAAACGCACAAAACTTGCCGATTGATTTTGACCTTGAGAGCTAAATACTTTTTTCAAATCTAAAATTGTAGCCGTTTGATATATCTATCTGCCTACACCTACCTCGCTAACATATCTGTCATCCTTATAAATCCTTATCTCCGAACCTTTATCGTAGACTACAACTCCGTTATCGCCTCTGGTTATTCCCAAGGCAATAGAAAGTCCCTGGTCCCGAAGCAACTCTTGTTTCATCGTCACCTACATATCTGCGCCTTTGTCGCATTTCTTCAATTCCTTCAAGTGGTTCGATTGAACGAACGAATACAACATCGGCATTACCTTCTTCTCCAACAACAATCGAAGTCATCAAATATAGTCCCATTATTTGATAAATATACAATTTTCCACCTCTTGAATACTGTATTTCAGTGCGAGATGTGCGTTTGTTTCCAAATGCATGAGAGGCTACATCATAAGAAGGATATGCTTCAGTTTCAGTAATCCTTCCTGAAGTAACAACTCCTTGTCTATTCGTTTCTATTACACATCCAATCAACTGAGGAGCAACGACTATGGAGTTTTGGATATAGAAATCAGAAGACAAAAGATGAAGGTGTTCAGGCATATTTTCTCGCTCAACCATTCAACTAAAGGCTTATTTCAGAAGGAAGGGCGTTAAGCATAAACTCTTCTGGTTTTTCTACAAAAATTATTCTTTTACCTAAAGCCTGAGCATAACCAATTTCAATTAGCGCTGAAGCGCCAACATAGCCCTCTGGGTCACAAACTATTAATGCATCACATTCTTCAATTGAGGCAAGATGATGTCTCTCAAGCTCCAGAGGCAACAATCCTTCTTCACCCGAAAACACCACAAACTCTTCGCCTGGATTTTTAGGTTCAGTAAAGCGAGGACTAAGCACTTCAGTCCCATTCTCTACTAATTGCTTTCTGACCTTCAAAATGTAGTCAAGATGTTTTCTAAACGAACCGCTTATTACAACATGACGGAACTCTTGTCTTGCTGCTCCGTTTATTAAATTAGAGTTAGAAGGAACTATTGTCTCAATCCCATATTTCTCACAAATTGCTTGTGCTAACGCACTACAAGCTCTTGCCCCATGCATCCATGTTGGATTATCGGGCATAAGCCTCTCTAATTCTTTGAGATTAGTCTTTTCGAATACTTCTTTGTTTTTAGAAGAAAAATCTTTTAGGGATATGACTGAAGGATGGTCTTCGTCCTTAAATAACTTATTATCATGAAGTTTGTATTTAGCAACTTGCATATAAGTAAGCTCTCCCCCTGAATAGAGTGCTGTTTTGACTTTATTGTCGAGTTCTGGCAATCTCTCCGATACAAATTTAACGACAATATCTAAAGTAACACCTGATTTCTGGTCGTTAATCTTAGGAAACTCTGTAAGAACAGTTCCAACACCCAAATCAATGTTTTTCGTTTCGATAGCCTCTTTGCCATACATAACAACCAGTTCTGTTGAACCACCCCCAATGTTAATAAGAAGCACTAGCTCGTTTGTTTGATATTTGCCCACTAGTGCGACTTGCAAATAAAAACTTTCTAACTCTTGAGGAATAATATTAAAAAAGAGACCTGTTCTTATGAAGAATTCGTCAACAAAAGCTTTTCTTGCTTCGGGCTCCAATTTTCTATATAAGGCGGTTGCAAAGAGTTTGATAGAAGTCTCAGGATTTTTTTTCTTTACTTCAGCAATTAATTCAAATAATTCCTCTTTGGCTGATTCTGAAATGCCTTTTACTGAGTCAAAATCTGTCTTGAAGGGTATTGAGCGAGCCAGGAGAGGGGAGACGGAGCCAGAGGTATGTTCATAGACCTTTACAGTAGAAGAACCCATATCAATTAAAAGTCTTTTGTTCATTACTTTGTCAACTGTGGCTAGAATATCGGCTATTTTAGCAATTGTCAAATTTTGATTTTAAAAGTTGTATGCCAAGAACGTTAAACAGTGATAAAATAGAGATAGCGTAATTTCTTGAAAATGTAACGACATATGATGACCAAAAGAGAAAAATTTCAGATTCTATCTTGATTGACAGTAGGAAGTAATGTCTTTAGTATGAATGTATGGATGGTGCCAGCCCAATGTACCCAAGGCGACAAGATCGTGACTCCGGATGGGGAACAGGGCTTCTTTTCAGTGGAATTGCTTTAGTTTTGGTTCTCATTGCTTTTTTCTTTCTAAATTACTTCCAAGTTCTTTCCCTCTCCGAACTCTATCCCCAAGCCTTCGGTTGGCTTCCACACCAACAAACTGCGAAAAATACTGCGCTTACTAATAAAATCTCCAACACAGACACTACATCGGGTAAAGTATGTGCAATAGGAAGTCCTCTGTTTAAGGTTCAGTCTGCTAATATTGAGGGGATTATAACCAGTGTTAACGAATCACAACTCACGGTGAAAAGTGAGACTAACCTATCGGACAGCTTTCCAATATCCAATCGCATAGTTATATACACTAAGCAACCTGACAGTAAAACCGTTGTTTCAAAAGAAAAAACAGATATACAAGTAAACAAGAAAGCCTTGTTGTTGTTAGAAGTGATTGATGGAAAGTACCAAGTTACGGGAATTACGTATTAAGCATTTAAGAAACCTGGATTAAGGAGATTTTTATCTGCTTTTGGCCCCAGGAGTTGACAGGCGGTAAAGGAGTGCTTACTATGATTATAGATTTATACCTGTTTGTAACTGTAATCTTATGAAGATATTATAAAATGATCGAAGATTTGATAAAATAGCTAACTTATAGTACAATATAGAGAAAATGGATATTGAAAGACACAGTACTCCGCTAGAAGTGACTCGAGAACAATTTTTAAGAGGGTTATTGGGTGGAGCCGCGGCGGCCGTTGGATTTTCTAATCTTCAATCTGTTAGAGCTGAACAGCCTCTTCAAGCACTCCCCTTAAGTGCCATCAACACCGAAAAGGATATAGACGTTATCTTGCAAAAAACCGGTGGGATAGTCCAAAAAATCGGTCGACTATTTCCTGATGCGGAAACACGTGTGAATGCTCTTGGCGCGCGTCTTAGCAACTGGTGGAAAGGTGCGGACGGGTTTGGGTATATGGAACACCAGAGAGGGCGCATCCAAGAATTCCCCAGTGGGGAAATCGCTCTTTGGAACGAGTTGGATAACATGTCTGAATATGGTTTAGACTCAAAGTTAGACGATGGATCTTTCGGAGTGACGATTCCCCCTCAAAGAAGATTCCAGGATAAAGTAACAGAAATTGGAGAAATCTTTAACGAGCGCGCCGGCGTTTTGGGTATGCCTGCTGATGTTTTGGCCAGAGCTCAGGAGATTCGAGAGTATTTCGAGATTGGCGTCCCTACGGGTTTTAAAGATTATGGCCCCTACTCCGTTTGGAGATTCCAACGCGCGGCCTTGCAAAAATGGAACGACGGCTCGGACAAAGGGTTAATACAGGGAATTTTAACTGGAGAGGCTGCAATTAAAGCAGGTTTAGTACCAAAGGATGTTCTCTTAAATCAACCCGACTTGGGCTCAGGAGGTCCAGCAATCGACGCGGAGCCTGTCGTTGAATCTAAAACCAACGTGTTCAGAAGCACCAACGGAAGAGTTGTGATCCAAAATATGGAAGGAGAAACAAGGGGATTTTCTCCCAGTCAACCGGATTCATTAGATAAACTTGAGGCTGTAGCCCGCAGTTATGGAGTAAATAACTTCTCAATAGTACCTGATCAGTCTTTGAAAATGGATATTGGTGTCAGTTTC
>CAYIRD010000059.1:0-5421 GCA_964365755.1 uncultured Gammaproteobacteria bacterium
CTTCTATTTTCATTCTTTGATCTTCGAATAGATCAATAAATCTTTGAGCAGTATAAGAAGCAAATTGATCCTCAATATACTTTCCTTCTTTTATTCCGGTTTCTGTTTCGAGAGCTTGTTGGAGGTTGATTTCTCCAAGATGGACTTTTTGAGGATCTACATCCTCGCCTGTAATTACTCGCAAAGCTTCAAAACTTTTCTTTCTCTGTGATCTGAGCTGTCCGTAAAATGCTCTTGTTTGCGCGTTTTGAGAAGTCGAGGCTTTTTCCTGCAATCCGCCAGTCACACCCTCATACCGTCTGATTATTTCTTTAACTTCCTCGGGATCATACTTTCTCCCCCTCCTTTTCTCAAGGACTCCAGTTAGTTGTTTTACAAAACTCTCTGACGCACCCAGTCTATCTATTTGCAATCTGTTGATTCTATCTTGTTTTTGTGTTGCGGAAGATTCTTGAGAGAGTTGTCTAAAATACTCTGGCATTAGGGCTGCGATTTGTGGATTTTTGTATGCTGTTTCAACCAGTCTGCGATTGACTTCTTTAATGCGATCGGAATAGAATGCTCCAACTTCACATAAAAGGGCATAGTCTTGGTTATTAGCACGGCTAACTCTATCTCTAGTTCCAGCCATATAATCGCTAATATCTTCAAATGTTGCAAATTCGTAAGTCATAACTAAGTCTTTCACGATTTTTGGGTCAATTGACCTTGTACCATATATTGAGTCTGTTAAAAGCAGAAACATTGCCTCCTCAGTAGATGTAAGTTTGCTTAGATCAATTCCCTGAAGACCTCCTTTTTGAGTAATTTCCATCAATGTTTTGTCTATATTCTCCTTAAGCATTAACTTTATCTTTTCTTTATCATGTCCTAACGCTTCCATTCTTTTTGCGACCTCAATAATTGGCTTTTGAACTTCATCTTGGACAGAACTATCAAATGTCTCACCGGCTTTAACCCTTATTTCACTTTGCGACAAAAGGTCAATTTCGTATCGGGGTTTAATCTTAAAGTCTGCTAAATCACTGCTTCGATCAGAGCAACTATCATTGCTTTCAAAAGAGCTCCAATTCCCAGCGTTGTTTGAATAAACATGTTTTAGAAGATCTTTGTAATATGGTTTTTTACTTTCCTCTTCTGTGATAGTTCCAGAACCAGTCATCTTCTCTGCAAGCGTCTTAAGTTGCGCTATATATCCCTTCTCAAACCCTCCTTGTCTGGCTTCTTTGTAGCCAGCTAATGTAGCTGGAGCAACAACTCTAAACTGCTTGGCAAATTCGAGAACCAACTCTTTCTCATCAGTTGTAACTGCACCTGCCTCAAGACATTCCTTATATCCCCTGATAAGAAAATCTGCTTTTTGTCCAAATTCACCAACCAGTCTATTTAGAAATTTTAAGTCCGAAACATCTTTTATTAGAGAGTTTCCATGATTCAAAACAAAAATTCTGCTCTCCTTCATTTTATCCTGCATTAAAGCCGGCGCTTGTTGAGGAAAAGCAAGAGCAAATTCGCTGGTTATATGATTATTTTCAAGCGCTGTTGCAGCAAGCTTAATATTTTCCGCATTACTCTGATAAGAAACAAGCATATTTCTAAAAAATTCACTGGCTTGATCCGTTGCTAAAAATCTCTTGGGATACCCCCAGGCTAAAGGAAATAAGGGGTTCGCAAGAATGTCGCCAGCTTTAGTTGGTAACTCGACCGCCCTTTCTCTAGTAATAGCGGATTTTCCAGTCAGCTGAACAATGCTTAATAGTTGCTCCGGAAACAATCTATAGGAATTGTTCATATCTGTAAAAAAATTAGCTGTCTTTTCACCATCAAACTGTCTACGGAATTCTTCGAGCAAGTTGATCTGTATCGAAGGCTCTTCAGCTAATGCCGCTACTGTTTTATAACCTTCTAAGAAGGTATTAACGTCTCCTTGATTTATTGATAGATCGCGCAGTTTATCAATTACATCTTTTGACGTAAGGTAGTACATAGCTCGATGGTTAGGTTTATCTTCATGCGACATTGACACTACTGTATCCAAAACATTCCGGAGAAGATCTTCCCGTGGAATTGTCAGTATGGAATCGAAATAAAACCCAGGTATTTTTGGTGGAAATTGATGTTTCATTAAAACCCTTAGGTTCCGACGAGCCAGTGTCTGAGTCTGATCATTCGAAGTAAGATTTTCATTTATCCCAAGTAAAAATTCATCAACTTTTTGGTCATTTAAACTTTCGGACTTATCCATTCCATTTAGATGATTAAGAATAGGTCTGAGTGGGATATCCGCTCCATAGACGCGACCCGTAGAGGCTCTTCCAAGTGCAGTATAGGGAGTTACTATTCCACGACTGATACGTCCGCCTATTACATAAGGCGTTAACTCTTCGAAATTTGGTATGGTTTTTAATTGACGTATTTCAGACAAGTATCTTTCAAGTGTATCTACGGGAAGTGTTGAAGCATCCTGGCTTGCTTTCGTATTGTTATTATATTGGTCATTAATTTCATGTTCGTATTTACCTAAACGCTCTATAGCATCATGCTCATCTCCTGTAAGCTCAAGTTTTTTTTGAGAAGGTGTAGATTTTAGAAGTTCATGCATAAGTCTCGATAATTCTTCCGTTCTTTTGTAATATTCTTCGTGTGTTGGATACAACTCTCGAACCAAATCTCTAATGGCTATAACTCTTCTCTCTGCCTCTTGTCTCTTTCTTTCTGATTGATCTGCTGGTTTTCTAAGATAGTGAGATAATCTTGAAAGAATAGAGTCTTTTGCTTTGTCTTCCTTATGGCTTACGGAATTTCCATAAAGCTGAATTAAATCATCTTTATTGGCATCGAAAACATCATTTACTGCCAAACCAGACATAAAAAGAGGCACAATTTGTTTTCTCATTTCTTGACCAACAGGTTCTCTAAAAAGCTTATATCCTTGAAGAATAACGTCTAAACTCCAAGTATCAGGGTGTCTGGCTAACTGAGCAGGAATTTGTGCTCTTAAAGAAGAAGGAATTTCAGGATTATCTAAAGTATTTACTATTCGTTCTTTTTGTTGTGGCTCCCTCAAGGCACGACTCGCCCAATAGCTTAATTCATGAGGAAGCTTCGCGTCTTTTGGAAAAGAAGTCAGTGTGTCAAAAACATCTTCTGCTACTTGATTTTTTTCTTTGTGAAAATCTTGTTCGTCTAACCATTTGTAAAACCCTTTCCACCAATTATCTGTAAAACAGTCGCTAGATGAAAGTACACTTTCAACATGTTCCAAAGCAGAGACTTTTTGAGAGTTCGAGTAATAATCCTTTTTATTAGCAAATAAAGTTTTTATCCTTGTATTAAAAATGTTTTCAGGTATAGGCTGTTGTTCGGAAGAAGAAACTAACGTATTTTTTGGCTTTTCGCCAGTCGGACTAAATTCATGCGACATATCCATACCTACAATTTTAGTCCAATGTTATAAATAATACAATAACCGTGCATAAATTAAGCTCATTTCCATCACAAATTTGGCAATTGCTCAATTTGTGATGCTTTAGATAACTAATACTTTTTCGCCTACGCCAAATTTTGCGCGAAAATTAATATTCGAAACTGAATCTATTTCAATAATCCTATGTTTTGGGCATTCAAGTTGGTAACCACTTTCTTGCCCGTTCTTTTTTCAAGCTTTCGTCTCGCAGAACCGGCAATTGAACCGCCCTGTTTAGCAACTTTTCTATTTTCCTCAAAACTTTTAGGATATACCTTTTTAGATATTTCTGTAGTTGAGACCTCAGCAAGCATATTTAAAACAAGCTCCAGGTTGGTCATGTTATCTCGCAAGTTCTCTTTCTTTAGTCCTTTGTATTTCTTGTAGTCCTTAGTTCTCAAACCAGCCCAAGCAAAAGTAATCTCATCTGTTAGTGTGGCAAATTCATTATTGGTTTTTACTCCTCTTTGCTCCCATTCATCAGTCAGCTCTTTCCTAATTTCAATGCTTTTTAGTCGTTGATTAACCCAATTTTGAGAGTACCCTCTTTTTAAATAAAAGTGCATTGCTCTTTGAATGGCTTTTTCTGGATCTTCAGCTTCCTCAATTCGTTCATAACCCACTCTTGCTAGCCAAAGCTTAAAAGGTTCGGCATTGGGTGAAGGAATTGATTGGATAATCCTTAACATTACTTCAGTATCTGCAACATCAGTCAGCCTCATTTTTCCATCTGCTGCCAACATTTTCAACTGGTGACACTTTGTCACCACTTCACTTCCCTCTGAACGCAGTCTTTCTGCTAACTTATTCCAGTACTTTCTGGGGTCAATGCTTCCGCTTAAAATCGATACCACATCAACCACAGAAAAGTACCATTTATCTTGCTTGTCATCCCAATGGCGGCGGATTTTCCTGCCTTCAAAAATGGCAATCTTAGTATTTTTTTTCACTTGATATTTTGTATCAGTTTTTAAATAAGTTTGCAAGAGAAAAGTGACATTTGCATTTGAGATCTTTTTGTAAGCGAAATATTAATCGCTCTTGATCGTCCACGAGAAGAAATGAGCAGCTGAAGGGATTCGAACCCTCGGTTTCCTCCTTGCCCGCCAAAAGTTTCACAATTTGGCGGACCCGCCCTAATACAATGTTTTAGGCGGGCACTGTACTAATCCCGCAATGGCAATATGAAAGTCTGTCGTGCACAAATACCACACTACAGTGCGTGGTAGTTATGTAAATTAACAACCCGCGCGTGTTAACGTGGGATCGTGAGTTTGTTTCCTGAAAAAATTAAATCCGGATTGGTAACATTATTTGTCTTAGCAATTTCAACGTATCGAAATCCGTCTCCGTAAGCCCTTACCGCAATGTTCCAGAGATTATCGCCCGAAACAACAGTATATGAATCGCCTTTAATTGCATTAGCCGACTGTACTTCCGAAACTTTTTCCTGTTTCTCAGTTGCGATTATTTTTGGCTTAACATCCGGAATTGTCAACTTGACTCCAGCGTGTATAACACTTGGGTTTGCTAGATTGTTTGCCTTGGCAATATCAACCCAGCTGTATCCTGACTTATATAATTTTTCAGAAATGTTCCAGAGATCATCTCCTTCTGTAACAGTGTAAGTCTTAGGCAGTCCTGAACTTGTCTTTTTGTCGGTTATTTCTTGTTTGACATCCTCGACATCCTCACCTTTGTACTCAAATCTTCGCTCTCGCTCTATTACTGTGTGGTATATTTGGCCCATTGTAACAAAGTTATCCCGACCCATGTCCTCTCCCAAAAATTTTTCATAACTGCCAATATCCATGTCTGCCTCTGTTCCGTCTTCGCATAAATATGGATCTCCGTGCTCAATAGGATTAATAGTGCCAGCATCCATGTTTAAATAGTTTTCAAAATGAACGCTCCCCGCAGCAAGCTGCGGGGTATCAAGTCGTCATTCCCGACTT
>CAYIRD010000060.1:0-5326 GCA_964365755.1 uncultured Gammaproteobacteria bacterium
TATAGAGCTCAAAAGACTCTTGAGAAATTAAAATCTCTTGCCGCTCCGGAAGCAAGAGTAATTCGTGACGGGAAAGAAACGGAAATTGATGCGAAAGACATTGTACCGGGCGACATAGTAGTTCTGCGTGAGGGCGACCGAATACCGGCAGACGGAAAATTAATTACAGATATTCCAATGGAAGTTGACGAAGCGATTCTTACAGGTGAATCAATGCCTGTTGAGAAAAAAAACAATGCAGAGCTTTATTCGGGTACGTTCATTGTACGCGGGCGCGGATATATGGAAGTTACGGCAACAGGATTTAAAACCCGTTTGGGACAGATCGCGGCAGAACTTTCAGAAAGCGAGAAGCCGCAAGTACCGCTGGCAAAGAATCTTTCTAACTTGGGCAGAAGATTGGCATTTCTTGCACTTTTCCTGGCATTTATTCTGGTGCCAATAGGGATTATTCAGGGGAGAGACCCAAGAGAAATTGTGCTTATCTCAACAAGCGTTGCGGTTGCCATGATACCTGAAGGGCTTGCGCTCGTCGTAACTATAGCCCTTGCAGTAGGCGCATACAGAATGGTTCGGAGAAAAACTATTGTCCGCAAAATAGCCGCAATTGAGACTCTTGGCGCAACTAATGTGATTCTTTCAGACAAAACAGGAACCTTAACGCAAAATAAAATGGCTGTTAAGAAACACTGGGTTTCCAATAAGGAACATTTGAATTTAATGCTTCGTGCGGGAGTTCTTGGGAATACTGCTAACCTGGTGCTTAAAGAAGACGGAGGAGCTTACGAAACAGTAGGGGATGCAACGGATGGGGCGATCCTCTCTTTTGCTAAGGATTACATAGAGGATTTAGACGCATTTCGCTCAGAAGGAAGACTGATAGAGGAGAAACCATTCAACCCTGATACAAAGATCATTGAAGTTGTTTGGGAAAAAGAGGGGGAAAAACATACTTTTGTGAGGGGCGCGCCTGAAACTGTTTTTAAATTGGATGGCATTGCACCCAAGGCACATCAAGAGGTTGATGCTTTTGTAAGAGAGGGACTTCGTGTTATCGCCTTTGCTCATAAAAACGCCGATGAAAAGAAATTCTCATTTTTAGGAATAGTTGGGATATACGATCCACCAAGGGAAGAGGCAAAAAAAGCAATACAAGAGGCCCAAGGTGCCGGTATCAGAATAGTAATGGTGACAGGTGACAATCCAACTACTGCTAAAAAAATCGGAGAAGAAATAGGTCTTATTTCAGAAGGAGAGCTAGTCTTAACCCATCAGGAGATTGAGGATATGAATGATGAGGATCTCATGAAATTAATACCAAAAGCAAGAATTTTTGCAAGGATGGTTCCGCGGGATAAATTGAGACTTGTTCGTCTGTATCAAAAATCTGGAGCAATTGTTGCTGTAACAGGAGACGGGGTAAATGATGCGCTGGCGCTATCGGAGGCAAATATTGGAGTTGCGATGGGTGAGACAGGTACAGACGTAGCAAAAGAGGCGGCAGACATGGTGATAACAGACGACAACCTTTACACAATAGTCAAGGCAATTGAGGAGGGGCGGGGAATATATGACAACATTATTAAAACCGTGGTATTCCTATTATCAACAAATCTCACAGAATTCTTTGTAATTTTCTTCGCTGTCATTTTTGGGTTTCCGATTCCCTTCACCCCAACTCAAATACTTTGGATAAACTTAGTAAGTGATGCCGCACCGGCCATGGCTCTTGCGACAGATACTAAGAGAAAAGGGCTTTTAAAACGAAAACCAAGAGATATCTCGGAACAAATCCTAAGCTTTGCACGCCTGCGATCTATACTTTTAATAACTTTTGTATTCTCTCTTATCCTAATTGCGGTATACGCCGTTTATCTAAACGGATCACCAACCGTTCCACGGCTTTTAATTTTTAATCTACTGGTGGTTGGAGAAATGATTATAATATTTATTATCCGCGGAGGCATTTTTCCAATTAATAGATTCATGCTCGCATCAATCTTAATAACCCTTCTTCTGCAATATCTGGTTTCAACCCAACCGGCTCTCCGCGCCCTGTTTAGAATATAATTTCAGAGAGTCTTTTGTATTGTTCGGCAGGATTGTGGGATTGCCAAATATTGCTCGTTGCAACAAAGCGAGATGCGCCGGCATCTTTTGCTCTTTCGATTGTCCTGTCATTTATTCCGCCGTCAACTTCTATTGGAATGCTGGTTAATCTTTTCAAATGACGAACCTTATCTAATCTATCTTCCATCAGCGGGGGTCCGGAAAAACCTACACTATGCGAAGTATAAATTAGGATGTTGTCAAGTTTTTCGAATGGAATTTTAAGTGCGTTAATATGGGTTGGGCCGTCAAGCGCTAAAGCTACCTCTCCATACTTTTTAGCCTCATCTACGAATTCTTCTTGGGAAGACATATGTTCCACATGGCCCAAAAACCGCCTGAATCCGGCGGCAGCCCACGATCCGATAATTTGCGCAGGATCCATAACCATCATGTGAAGCTCTAAGAATATTCGTTCGGAGTATTTTTTAAAAGGCTCAGGATCTAAGAATGTCCGATTACTAACGAATTTCCCGTCAATGATATCTATATGAGCAGTATTTGTAAAAGTCTTAATCTGCTCGAGCTTGTCTTCGATCGCGCTCCATTCCTTCTCTAATATGCCGGGTATTATCTGTGTCATGCTAATTTTATGCGAATTTAAATACTACTAATCTATGCAAATAATAATTATTCGTAGGATTCGCACTAATTACATTCGTATTAATTCGTATTCTCTATGTCTTCTATTTCTTTCAATCGGCGAGTGTGTTTTGCAGACGGTTCGAATTCCGTCTCAAGAAAAGCTTTTATCATTTCATGGGCTTCATTTTCCTGAGTCTCATCAGCGGCAATTGCCAGGACGTTTATATCGTCATCGTGCCGCGCAGACCTTACTTGTTGGGCGTTAATTCCAATACCCGAGCGAATTCCATCAAATTTATTTGCGACAATATCTACCCCTACTCCGCTTCCGCACAAAAGAATTCCTTGGGCTGGGTTTGCGTTTTTTATTTCTTGCGAAACCTTTTGCGCAACTCGCTCCGCGTAGACTGGGTAATCATCTTTGGGATCAAGCTCGTAAGCACCTAAGTCTTCATATTCGATACCAATTTCGTGGAAGTATTTTTTTAGGGATTCTTTTAATTTGAATCCCCGATGGTCTGCACCAATATAGATCCTCATATTTTTGTTCTTGTTGTTCCCACCGCTGTCTCGCTACCGCTCGCAGCCGGTCTCCCTTCGCTAACGCTTCGGTCCGACCCTCTATGGTCTGCCCCGATATATATTTTCATAAACCTTGGCGAGCCTCGATAAAAATATGGTAATAATGCAGGAATCTTTTGGAGATCACTTCGGATGCTTCATCTTCTTTTATTTTCTCCTGTTCAAAGTCCATAATGGGATCCCAAAAAATTGTTCTTCCAATGGCAAAACCAATAACACCTTTAACTTTTGCTCCGACCCTAACCCAATTTTCAACTGCCGATGCGTCGGCAGCCCGCCCCAATATTACAATTCCAACGCTGTCTCGGCCAGACGCAGTTGCCTGTTGTACTGCCATCTGATAATCTTCTATTTTTGACATCCCCTCAAGTTTCCAGACATCAGGATCAACGCCCCCGTCCTGCATCTCTTTTATCATTCGGGAAGTCAAAAACGGCCTTGCCTCTCGGTCATACTTATCAGGGTCGCCTCCGTATTTTGCCAATTGTTGAACCGTTGGCGGAATTAATGGTTCAATCAAAAGCTTATAACCATTATCATGTGCGAATTTTGTTAGAAGAGCAAGTTTTTCTCTTTGTTTTGCGTTTAGTTCTTTTTCTCCCTCAGGGTTATATTGTACAAGTGCCTTAATAAATACTGGATCATACTTCTTAATATGAGCAGCAAATTCATCTCCGTATTCAAAATCAAATTCCTTTTGGCCGCTTTTCTCTGTGGTTAAAATAATTGTGAAACCATTTGCGTGAGCATCACGCAAAAGCTCGTCTCCAAATTGTTCATCAACAAGAATTGCAGAAGATTCGCGAGGCAAATCCTGCGAAATTGCTTTTTTAAATCCCTGATAAATAATTTCCTTTGCTTTTTTAACTTTTTCTATCTCCGCGGGGGTTGGCTCACGGCCTTGTATATCAAACATTTTTTTAAGAAACGAAGATCTATGATCAAAAGGAAGTATGAATAAGTCTTTAGTATATCCTATCATATTGGTTTTGTTTCAAGATTACTAAGAGTTTTGAGCCGTTCGTCAAGGCCCTTTTTTGTAAGAAGGCCGGTTTGCGCACCTATATGTTCCATTACAGACCCTGAAATTGCTGCTCCCCATTTCATTGCCTGAGGAACGTCATTTCCGTGGAGATAGGAAGCAAAAAACCCCGCCGCGTATGCGTCTCCTGCACCTGTTTTTTCAGTTCCCTTTGTGGGAGCTGAAGTTACATAAAAGCAATTGTTTTGGGAATCAACTGCGTACGCACCGCGAGGGCCGTCAGTTATTGATACAACCTCGGGACCTAGCTTCTTCATATCAAACAACAGCCTTTTTATGTCTTCTTTACTCGATACTGGATACTCTATACTGGATACTCTTACGGCTTCTTCACGGTTTGAAAAGTAAATCTTAGAACTCTTAATGGCATCCAATACAAGATCATTTTTGTTTTCTATTTGCCGCGTTCCGGGAGAGAAAGCAATAGGTATATTATTCTTTTTTGCGAAATCGAGAATTGTTTTGTACGCTCCTTCCCAAGAATCAGGAATTGAAGTAAGATACATAAAATCAAAATGGCTTTGTTTAGGAGTAAATTCATGAGCGTTTTTACTATAGTTTGCAAGGATAATTCTATCCTCGGGAAAATCCAAAACAATATGAAGAGGAGAATTTGTATCATTATGTCTTTCAACGTCAAGCTCCACCCCCTCGCTTGTTAGTCCGCTTTCAATTTCGTGTGAGAAAAAATCATTTCCAAGGTAAGTATAAAAAGTAACCGGTATTTCAAGGCGGGTTAATCCTACTGAAACATTTGCGCCATTTCCACCAATAGCGCTTTTCTTAATGCTTGAGGGGACTTTATCACCCAAAGTGAAAGTTATCTTCCCGTTTTCATTCTTGACGTGATCCGGATCAATATCTAAAAACAGATCAACAACAGAAGTACCCACGACAAGGACGTGCATAATATTAAGGGTACCACGCTTCGATCCTTGCGCGCAAGCGAGTATCGTGTACCACAAGTATCACGAGTAATTAGGAAAGAAAATATTGTTCGATAAACTC
>CAYIRD010000061.1:0-5187 GCA_964365755.1 uncultured Gammaproteobacteria bacterium
CTGTTGCGCCATAGACCGTTTTTAGCCCATCACTAGCGATATTAAAACAGTTAGGAATAAACAACTTTCGAGCAACCTTCTCATATCGCTTGATTTGGTCAATACCATTTTCAAAACTTACTCCTTCTGATGCTGTTGGACTTTTGGCTTCAATATTCACAAGCGGTAGTCCATTCACAAAAATTAAAATATCTGGTCGGATATTCTCTGTATCTCCTTCAAAATAAAATTGGTTAGTAATAACAAATTGATTATTCTTCGGATTATCAAAATCAATCAGTTTATAATCGTGTTTTTTACCTGTTGTGGAATTTTTGAGATTGATACCATCTCTTAGTGCTTTGAGAAACCCTTCATTGCTATCTATTTTTCTGATTTCACGAACCACATTTTTAATTTCGCTCTCGCTCGCACTAGGGTTAAATACACCAATAGCACGCTCCAAAAGAGGCGCAAGGATGTACTCGCTCTCAAGATCACGAAGTTTTGCTAATTCTTCCGGCTTTATGTACTCATAATTAAGCTTGTCTTTAACAAACTTAATTATGTAATTTTCAATTGTGTATTGCTCGTTAAATTTCATATATTTGTCCTGACTTTTCCGCTAAGTAAATCCTGCATCAGACCCATTTTAAGCAAATTAAGTTTTGCTTTTAACTTCTTATTGACCAACATCTTTTCATCAACTGAGGAAAGAATATCTGCTATTTCTTTTTGGTCAGATATATTTGGTAGAGGAATTTCGATACTTTCTAATTGGGGACCACTTACATTTGGCTGAGCTCCGCCAATGGCAAAGTCCCAAATTCTTTTTTGATAAAATTCTGAAATGACAATGTTATACAAATATTTTCCATCAATACCTCCTGATGATATAAATCTTCCTACTCGTTGGTTCAATAAAAGTGGCAAATCCGTCTCTTTAACTATTCCAATCTTTCCAGTTGTTGCCCCCGACATCGCTATAACCACGTCATCTCTCTTAAGAGAGAAGCTCTTAAGTCTTTTTGTCACTTCCTTTGGGTAATATTTTATATCATCTAATTTAATATATCCGTCTTTTATATTAGATATACGAATAACCGGAACGCCACTATCTGAAAAATCTGAACTCTTAAACGAATAGCCGCCTTGAACTTTCGCAACTTTCCCAAGTGGAACAATTTCGGATACGATACCTCTAATCCTGCGAGTAAAAAGCTGTTGCATTAACCCGCGCTTAAGCTTTTCTGTCGTCTCAATCACTTCCTGTGTTCTTGCGATGTCCTGATCTACTACATCCAGAATATCGGCTATTTTTTCCTGCTCCTTGAGGGATGGCAAAGAAATATCTAATGAGAGAACTCTTTCTTTAGATAAATTGAATCTAGTAGACCCCTGCGCCATTTTAATAATTTTTAATCTAAAATCTTGCCCTCTAAATAAATACCTAGCGTATTGAGGAAGTAAATCATCAAAATCTTTTAATCGAAAACCGAAACAAAAGCTATTTAAATAATAATTGTCGATTTTGTCTAGAAGCACGGAACTCATGCCGACTTCTTCTGGTGTCTCGGATGAAACTGTAAAGAACACATCACCATATTGAACTTTGCTCTGATTTTCTCCATCTTCGATATTTACCAAATCAAATCTATTTTTATCAATCTTTGAATTTAAAAATACATTCATATAAGTAATATATGGAGACCCTTGACCAAAGTCAGACTTGCTCTTACTTCGTAATCCACTATAAGTAAAACCCAAGTTCCCAACCTTAGTTGAAAGCCATCCCTGCGGAACATTCTCTTGTTTAGTGTTATTTTTCATGACTGATTTTGTAGTACTCCTCAATGAGTTTCCTTGCATATGCACGACCTAAATACTTGATTATCAAAAAACCAAATACGAGATATATCCCAAATATCGTAGCAAGGACTTTCCCAAGTTCATAAAGAGGGCTTGTTGGGATAGAAACATAAATCAAAAGAATAGAACCGAGAACGCCAACCAACGATGCTCCCCAAAGATTTCTTACGAATCCATATTCAATATTATGCTGAAGGACTAAGTAACCATCTTTTACTTTCCCAATGATTACCCGGACGGCATCCTTAATTCGTTTGCGAGCACCTTTTTCATCATTTTTTTCATCATTCGCATCGGGTAGCTGGATTGAAAAATCACTATTCACCGACTGGCGAATTCTATCTTTGAATTCATTGGAATATTCATCATCTGAATACATAAGGAAATTCGTTGTTGGGAAATAGAGTTGCTCACCAAAGAGTAAATCTTCAAAAATTTTACTCGGAATACGCACAAAGTATTGGTTGAATGTATAGAGCAGGATAGTTGAGAGGCTTATGTTTCCAACAACCGAGGCAATTACAGAATCGATACTTAATATGTTATTGAGAAAAAAGTATTGGAATATGAATAGCGGAATAAGACCGATAATTGTCGGGAAGATTCTCGCTATGATGTTATATTGGGAAAATATTTTCATGCTAGGTAGCGAGTGTGTCATAAGAACGAGTTCCGTCCGATTCAAACTCAACTAATATATGCCCATCGCTACGGGTCGTTAAAACCTTTCTTGAGATTCCACCAAAGGAAATACCATCTCCTAGCACATGGTTCGCATACTTCTGCGCCATTCCACCTTGAGTGTCATGCATGATGTCTTTGTCTGAAATAATAACCACCTCCGGAAAACAATTATCAAAAATCGCTTCGTGGTAACCGTTATCTCTCCCGTGGTGAGGGGCAATAAGTACATCCGTTGAAAGTAAGTGGCTTTTGACTTCTGCTCTTTGCAGAATTTTTTCCCAAGCCGGTGCTTCTAGATCTCCAGCAACACAGAGTTTTGACCCGCCAAACTCAATAAATAATATCTGACTTAGATGGTTTGTGTTTATCTCTCCATCTAAATCACTTTGCTCTAAGTGAAAGGAGTGAGTAGTGTAGATGGGCTTGAAGTCGGTCGCAGTGCCTGTATATGTATCTTTTAAATAACAAACATGCTTAAGCGCATCTGTTATTTCATCTTTATGGTCTTTCAACTCTTGACTGGATATATTCTTAGGAAGTCGTGTAGTCCATATTTCGATTTTCTCTCGTAGGTCTGGCAACCATGAGAAGTGGTCTTGATCATAGTTAGTAATGGTTAGATTGCCCAAGCGCGGTTTACCGGATGTATTTTTAGGGAGAATATTCTTTGAAACTAAGAATTCAACTGGAGAAAAACCGTCGCTTTCGCCGCCACAATCTACAAGACGCGCGTGGCTCGGCTGCTCATTAGGAAAGATCAATATGGATTGTGCCGCACCGACATCAAATATTGCGATTTGTAATTTGCCCATAATTTAATATTTCAATTCTTTTAGATAATTTTCGACTTTTTTATCTATCGCTTCACGCTCTTTTTCAATCTCTTTGACCTCGCTCCACACGGTTTTTACATCAACAACTTCCTCGTCTTCACCGTTCTCCACATAGCGACGTACATTGAGGTTGAATTCGTTTTCTTCTAATTCTTTTATATCAACGACACGAGCGTATTTTTCAATATCTCGGTAACCCTCAAACGTTGATACCATTTTCTCAATATCCTTCTTGCGGAGACGGTTTTGATTTTTGCCTTCCTCATAATCCTGCTCGGCATCTACGATGATAATCTTGTTCTTATGAGCTTCTGGCTTGTTCTTGTTGAATATCACAATCGCCGCAGGAATACCCGTGCCGTAGAAAAGTTTTACAGGGAGAGCAATAATGGCTTCAATCAGATCGTTCTTGATTAGGTTCTCACGAATACGACCCTCTGCACCGCCTCGGAAAAGTACCCCATGCGGAAGTACTATCCCAGCGCGTCCATTTTCATTCATAGACTTAACCATATGAAGTACAAAGGCATAGTCTGCCTTTTTTGTCGGAGGCATTTCGTAACCAGCAACTCGCCCGTATTTGTCGGACTTAAATATCTCATACTCCCATTCACTGATAGAGTAGGGCGGATTTGCTACGCAGATGTCGAATGTCTTTAGCGAGCCGTCAGGATTTAGAAACTTTGGGTCAGCAAGAGTATCTCCGCGCTGAATATCCGCACTATCAAGCCCGTGGAGAAACATATTGATTTTCGCAATCGCATAAGTCCCAATATTTATTTCTTGTCCATAGAGATAGAGTGAACGAGCCTTCTTTTCTCCCGCTTCATTTTTGAGGTGATGATACGCTTCCAATAAGAAACCTCCCGAACCAACCGCCATGTCATAAATGTGGTCTTTCTCGTGTGGCTTCAAAATATTTATAATGACACGCTCAACTTCACGAGGGGTATAAAATTCTCCGCCTTTTTTACCTGCGTCCGCCGCGAACTGCTCAATAAGATATTCGTATGCGTCCCCTAGGAGATCAGAACTTATATAAGTATCTCCGAAATTGTGTTGTGAAAAATGATTGATGAGGCGTTGGAGTGTCTCGTTTGGGAATTTGTCTTTGTTAGCAAAATCTAAGTCGTCAAAAATTTTATCCAGTTTAGGACTGTTTGCGTTTGTGAGTTTATCAAAAATCTCGTTGAGCTTTTGACCAATACCACCAGCTTGTTTTTGGACTATTTCCCAGCGACAATCTTTTGGAACTTGAAAACGATGATTGTGATCTGCTCGTGCAACTTCTTCATCGTGATATTCCTCAAGAACTTTTTTATATTCTTCATCCCAAGAATCACTTATGCGTTTATAAAAAAGAAGTCCGAAAATATATTTCTTATAGTCCGAGCTATCAATTTTCCCACGCAAGATGTCAGCACTTCTCCAAAGAAACTGCTTTAATTGAGTTAGATTCATTTTACCCTCGTCGTCTGTCAACGGGGCATCAAAGGTTTTTACAATGCTTTTGTCGTTTGATATACGCTCGATGTCTTCTGGGCGATATTTTCGATCACCACGAGGGCCAACCTTAAGAGGCTTAATTAAGCCCTTTTTCTCCCAATTACGAAGGGTGTCTCTGTGAATCCCAAAAAGCTTGGCGACTTCGCCAATTGAGAGTAGTGCCTTTTCGTCCGGTGTTTTTACCATATTTCATAGGTTATCATAGGTCATATCTATTTGTCAAGCTTTTACCAAAATTCATACCTTTTCATAGGTTAGTTAATAAGGGAGTTTGCCGGTCTTCCAAGACGGCAAAAGTTTTTAACACGCGCACGGG
>CAYIRD010000062.1:0-5011 GCA_964365755.1 uncultured Gammaproteobacteria bacterium
GATGCCTTCGAATTGCTTAAAAAAGAGGGTAATCCTGTTGAGATTTTTGAAAAAGCAATTGACGCAGTAGGCCCAAAATTAGAAGTTAAAGCAAGAAGAATTGGAGGAGCTGCGTATCAAGTTCCGCAAGAGGTTCGTGGTCCCCGGAGAGTGGCTTTGGCAATACGCTGGGTTCTTGAAGCAGCGGCAAAAAGACCGACAGCAGAACATAAAACCTTTGCCTCAAAGCTAGCAGCAGAACTTAAAGACGCCTCTCAAAACTTGGGTGAGGCAATCCGCAAAAGAGACATCGCTCACCGCATGGCCGAAGCGAATAAAGCCTTTGCCCACTTCCGCTGGTAATGGAGAATATTAGGTGGTTTGGGCATGCTAGTTTTGCAATTACCGATTCTTCCAATGGTAATTTAATCTATTTTATTGATCCATATGAACTCCCTTCAAGCAATTCGGACAAAGCAGATTTAGTATTCGTGACTCACGCTCATCATGATCATTTATCGCTTGGTGACATAGATCATATTCTAAAACCTGAAACCACGGTTATTGCAACTCCGGATTCGCTCGGGACTCTAAAAATTCCAGATCAACAAAAATTCGAAGTCACACCTAATAATACGTATGAAGTCAAAGGAACAAAATTCGAAACAGTTCCGGCATATAATATAAAACCCGATCGATCGAATTTTCACCCCAAATTAAACAATTGGGTAGGATACATTTTGTTCGTAAACAATCAAAAAATTTATCATGCCGGAGATACCGATTTTATACCGGAAATGGAGGATTTAGCCTCCAAATCATTAGATATCGCCATGCTTCCCATGGGAGGAACTTATACAATGGAGGTTGAAGAAATGATAGAAGCCGCAAACGCCATTGCCGCAAAAGTTACAATCCCAATGCACTACAGAAGATTGCTTGGTGATAAATACAAACAAGCCGAAGAAAAATTAAAATCAGGAGTTAAAAATTCAAAAGTTGTAATTCTTGAGGAGATTTCGTGAGTCTTTCGAGATTGTTTCCGAGAATAAAGTCGTCCTCAATTCTAACACCGCTAAAGCCGGGGATATAGATTCCGGGTTCTATTGTAAAAACGTTTCCACGAACGAGTTTATCCTTGGATTTTGGGGAGAGACGAGGCTCCTCGTGTACTTCGAGTCCTATTCCGTGGCCGAGGCCATGAGGAATTTCCTTAAAACCTTTTGAGACAATGTAATCATTCGCAACTTTCGCAACTGCCTTAGCTTCAAGGTCCGACCCTGTGCCTAAGTAATCAATTGCTCTCTTCTGTGTTTCGAAGACTGCTCGGTAGACCTTTTTTGCTCTGTCCGAACTGTTTTTTGTGAGTAAAGTGCGGGTCATGTCAGAGCAGTAACCATTAACTTTTGCGCCAAAATCTAATAACACTAGCTCGTCGCTTTTCGCAATTCGCTTGTCGCTTGTTTGGTGGTGAGGGATTGCGGAGTTTGGACCAAATGCAACGATAGGTTCAAATGCAAGTTCCCCACCGTTTTCCTTAAGGAATTTTTCTATTTTCCAAGCTACCTCTTTTTCAGTAACATTCATTCTAATGTTCTTAAGAACATTAGAATGACACTTGTCGGTTAGTCTACAGGCGAGTTTGATGTTTTTTATTTCTTCCGAATCTTTCACCGAACGCAAGCTTTCGACGATTCGTTCGACTAATACGAATTTCTTTCCAGTCTCCCTTTTGAATTTTTTAAGTTCAGCAAAAGTAAAATTCTGTTCAACTCCAATCGATTTTGCTTTCGAAGTCTTAATTTTTTTATAAAGCTCTGTACGAAGAAAAGCCCTAATTCCCTTTGGAGGAATCTTCTGAACAGCCTCTATGTATCTTCCGTCTGTAAATAAAAATGCATTCGTTTCGGTTACCAACAAGTATGCTTCTCTTTCGAATCTCGAAAAATTCGAATATCCAGTTAAATATTGAACATTCACCGCACTCGAAACAACCAACGCATCAATCTTATTCGCCACGAAATTTTTCTGCAGTTTTCCCAATCTTTGCTCAAACATGAGCACGATTATATCATTTATGTAATTCCCATGATATAATTCATAACAAATGAGTGTTGAAGCTAAAGATAATTTTATAAACACTGTCAGGAAAAGTCCACTTAGAGCTTTAACAATGAGAAGAACTTGGTCAGAAGTGATGATAGTGGGAGAGGAAGAGCTGTTACCCAAAGTAAAATTGGCCCACGGACGTATTGCGGTTATAAATCACTTGGGTGGTTCCGATATTGTCAGAGTTGATAGATTCGATCGTTACTATAAAAGATACTTTACTGAAGTATACTTTACTGACGAAGCTATAAATCATCCAGGTACTCCATTTAACGGAAAAGTTCGGCGAGTTTAATCCTGAGATTGCTCCGCTCCGCTCGCAATGACTGGTAGCTTTACATTCGAGGGTGGTTTTTGGAGCTTTTGAAGTCTCAGCTCAAACATAGCCGCGATTACCTAGTTTGTACCTTCCTTCATGTAAACTTTTTATACCTTCAGGATAGTTTGCCAGAGCCAATCTTAAGTGAGGTGAAAGACCTATCTCTGGATGCCTAGCCGTTGCTTCTTTTAGAAAATGGGCTTGAGTTGCTTCTGCTCTACCCCTAAGATTTCCAGGATCGATAATATCCATAGCATACGAAATATCTCTAATCTCCGATCCAATTCCTGCCAGCGCTGCAATAGCTTCAATCGGCTGTCTCTGAGCGTTTACAATAAACCCTACTGGAATCAAAAGACGCGTTCCCGTCTGGACTATTTTGCCTTTTATCATATTTCCAATAAATACATGCGGCTCGTTTGGTTTCCTTTCAACATCTTCAGTGACTTTTGTTTCTGGAATTCCCATCGCTCTTGCAGCAACAACAACGTCAGAAGTAAAAAGAACTCCAATCATATTTTTGCTGACCCAAAATTGCGCAACTCTTCCCACTTCACGTAGATAAGGATCGTATCCATGATTTTCAAGAAATCTCAGTCCCGCAACAAAATAATCCCTTCCTGCAGCAACTATAGTTTTTTGATCTTTGCTCACTATTTCATTCGCCGTTTTTCCAATCATAAAGTGCTGTTGGTTAACTTGGGAGAATGCGTCAAGCGCACTGTCACTTTCTGGTAGATGAGGAGCTTCTTCTGCTGTCATAGGCACGATTATAGCACAGAACAGGGTATTTAGAGGCTTTCTATCTCGCGTGCTTCCGTTATTCCATTTGAAATTGCGTTGGCGATGGCTCTGAGAGCTTTTTGGTCAAGGTTGATTGGGAAATCTCCCTCTTCAGGATCTAGCTCAAAATCAGAATCAAAAGGCTGGATGCTTCCATCTTCAAATTTTTTAAAACCAAAGAACATACTTTCCGTTTGATTATCCATAAAATCTACTAAAGCGTAGTCATAGTCGGGTGAAATTCTATGATGACCTAAGGAAATTGTCGAATGTTTGTCTAAATGAATTTGGAGCTCATCTTCTGATCCTGAGTTATCAAAAAAATCAGCAATCGCATTATACATATCCTCATTATTGACAGCAGAATTTTGTGATGCTAAAGATTTGAACTTTTGCCGAGCTTCTCTTACCAAGGGACTATCTTTTGGAATTGGCGTTCCCTTATATGAGTACTCCTCAGTTTTGTTGCCCAAAACCCTTTTTTGGACCCAAGTTTTTGAAGACTCAGCCCCCACTAGAGCGGCTGATATCCCTAGGCCAATACCTCCACTTAATAAGGATCTTCTTGTTAGAGTCTCTAAACGTGGCACGGGAGTATTATAGCATATTTACTCTCGAATCTGTTTTTGATAAAATATGCTGATCTGTTGGAAAGGCAGCAGATTTTTTTTGACCTAAAATATGGCTACGCAAGATAGAAATGTTCCTCTTGATAAGATACGCAATATTGGAATTATTGCGCATATTGATGCCGGGAAAACAACAACAACTGAGCGAATCCTCTACTATACAGGAAAAACCTACAAAATGGGCGAGGTTCATGAAGGAGCAACAGTCATGGACTGGATGGATCAGGAAAGAGAACGTGGAATTACTATTGTATCTGCCGCAACAACCACATTTTGGGGCGACTTCCGCATAAATATAATTGATACTCCAGGACATGTTGATTTTACTGCAGAGGTTGAACGGTCGCTGCGTGTTTTGGACGGTGCTGTTACGGTTCTTGATGCTGAAGAAGGAGTTCAGTCACAGTCTGAAACTGTTTGGAGGCAAGCGGATAAATATAAGGTTCCTAGAATTTGTTTCATAAATAAAATGGACAAACTTGGCGCCGACTTTGAAAAGACTGTTCAATCAATTATTGAAAAACTAGGTGCAAACCCAGTTGTTTTAGGATTCCCGATTGGCCGCGAGCAAGATTTCCAAGGGATTTATCATTTGCTTGAACAAAAATCCTATATTTGGTCAGGAGAAGAGCTTGGCGCAAAATTCGACATTAAAGATGAAATACCCGCAGGATTAGAGGATAAAGTTAAAAAATATCGGGAACAGTTGGTTGAAAAAATTGCAGAAACAGACGATAAGCTTCTTGAAAAGTATCTCAACGGGCAGGAGATTTCTAATGACGAGCTAAAGACTGCGCTGCGTGCTGCTGTTATTGCATATAAAGTTGTTCCTATTTTTGCCGGTTCTTCCCTTCGCAACAAAGGTGTTCAGCCGCTTCTTGACGCGGTTGTCGATTATCTACCGGCACCTCTTGATATAAAAGAAGTAAAAGGTGTAAATCCAAAAACACATCAAGAAGAAACTCGACAATTAACTCCTGGAGAATCATTCACAGGGTTTGCATTTAAAGTTCAAATTGATCCTCATGTTGGAAAGCTAACTTATGTTCGAATTTACTCTGGGAAAATGGCATCAGGATCTTACGCTTATAATTCGACTAAAGAAATAAGAGAGCGTGTTGGTCGATTACTCTTGATGCATGCAAATCAAAGAGAAGAGATTAAAGAAGCATTTGCAGGAGAAATTGTGGCA
>CAYIRD010000063.1:0-4962 GCA_964365755.1 uncultured Gammaproteobacteria bacterium
CATCCCCACCCCAATACCGCCAAAAAGGGTTTTTGTAACATCAAGTACACATCCTGGAAATTTTGGTGGACTGATAGCTGGTAATGGAATATGTCAGGGGCTTGCAAATGCTGCTGGTCTTCTAGGCTCATGGGAAGCCTGGCTTTCTACTAGCACTCCTCTTGTAGACGCAAAAGATATAATACTTAATACGGAATACAGAAGGTTAGACAATGTAGTCGTGGCTAATAACAAAGCAGACTTGATAGATGGAACAATAGATAATCCTATTAACAGAGACCAAAATAATAATGCTGTTACAGCTTCAACTGAAGTATGGACAGGAACACATAGCAACGGCACAAGAGATGCTACTTGCACTAGTTGGACTAGCACTTCTGTAAATGGAGATGTAGGAAATACTAATTCGACAGGAACTTCTTGGACTGAGTTTGGTCATACTACCTGTAGCGACAGCAACAGGATTTATTGTTTCGAACAATGAATTTTTTTACTATAACAACATCTCTCAAACGTCATGGCAAAAATCAATCCACTACAGTGAAAAAAGACGCAATCCCGCTAATTACGCTCATATAGTCCGAAGTATCTTACAATTGCACCTCATTAATCTAGCTAACCTATCGTCTTAATTCTGCTATAGCAAGATTAAGTCGATAGCTCATGAACACTTAGGGCTCCAGCTTGCAGCCGGAGTGTATTGCGATTAAATCTTTTGCAACCATTTTTCTGTTTCCAATGCCACCATGCAACCAAACCCCGCTGCGGTTACTGCTTGTTTGTAATGACTATCGTGGACATCACCTGCAACGAATACTCCGGGAACATTAGTCTTGGTGTGATTACGAACCACAATAAATCCGTGTTCATCTAACTCTATTCCCTTTCGGCCAGAGGCCGATCCGCCTTTGGCGGAAAAAGCCCCTGTATTTGGCAAGTGCCCTATCGCCACAAAAACTCCATCAATTGGCATTTCTGTTATCTCCCCTGTTTTATTATTTTTAATCCTAACTTTCTCAACCTTGTCTTGGCCTAAAACTTCTACAATTTCTGAATTTAAAATAAATTTTATTTTTGGATTCTTCTTAGCGCGCTCTAGCATTATCTTGCTTGAGCGAAATTCGTCTCTTCTGTGGGCAACACTTACATTAGCCGCAAACTTGGCTAGAACAAGCGCCTCCTCCATGGCGCTATCCCCTCCCCCAACTACAATAGTATTTTTGCCTCTAAAAAACGGCGCATCGCACGGAGCGCAAGATGAAACACCGCGCCCAATTTTTTCTTGCTCGCCTTTAACATCCAACCATTTTGTATCAGCGCCGGTTGCGATAATTATTGATTTCCCCTGATAAGTTTTCTCCGAAGTTGAAACCAAAAATGGAGATTTTGCAAACTCACCCTTGACAAAATCCATGTCTACAATTTCTGCTCCATGATGTTCTGCTTGCTTTCGCATCGCCATCATAAGATCTGGACCCTGAATTCCTTCTGGAAAACCAGGATAGTTTTCAACCAGAGTAGTAAGCATTAGCTGCCCTCCCCACTTGCTGCCTGCAATAACTAAAGTCTTTAGATTGGCGCGGGTGGTATAAATAGCAGCGGTTAGACCTGCTGGACCACTGCCAATGATGATTACATCGTACATAACATTATTCGGAACACTCGGAAAACTCGGAGAACCAGAGTAATCAGTAGTCAGAAAGTCAGAAGATCAGAAGCTTTGAGTCTCTGATCAATCTGAGGCACTGGCTTTCTGAGTATTCTGAGTTTTCTGAACTAACTCCCGAGAACCTCTCCTATTTCCTTTCTGTACTTCTCTTTCCCTTGTGCGCCGATTATTGTTTTGACTGGATTTCCATTTTTAAAAATCATAACAGTTGGAATACTCATAATGCCAAATTTTCCTGCAGTTTCCTGATTCTCATCAACATTAAGCTTCCCAACTTTTAACTTTCCTTTATATTCTTTTGCCAATTCCTCAACAATTGGAGACACAAATCTGCATGGGCCACACCACGAGGCCCAAAAGTCCACAAGAACAGGAGTCTTGCTTTGCAAAACTTCTTGGTCAAAATTAGCGTCGGTGAATGTAGTATCGGACATATTTTTAATAAAATTTAAGGGCAGCCGTGAGTTCTCCTAGACTTTTTAGAAGCAATATAAACCAAAAGAAATGCAATAACTAAAAGAACGTAAGTAAGACCAGCAGTATCAATAATAGAACGTATATCAAAATTCATTTGTTCACCAAGCCTTAGCCCTTTTTGAAGTCCGGGCAGAAGCTCCTTTGTCTTTTCCGGAAAGTCTAAAGGCAATATAAAGCAATAAAAGAACAATAAGCATTAACGCTGTTACAATTTCTACATTTGCTGATATATTCCAAAAATTATTCATCTTCTAACTCCCTTTCACACCATACAGAAAGTAGCAAAAATACTATACCAAGCACTATTTGCCATGTCAATACCAAAAATTCTCAACAATAAACCATGCAGCAGAGATATTAACAAAAGAACCAGATAAAGTTCTGAGGAGTGGACGGGGAAGTCTTCTCACAAGATTTATTTTTTCAAATGAAATCGAACTTGTCAAATATCTATACCCAAATCAAAACCCTCACAATTTGAGCAATTGCAAAATTTGTGATGATTTACAACCCTATAAGTTGCTCGAGGAATCAAGAAGCCATGGGCTATCTTAAAAATCATAAACAAGAACTTTTTTATCCCTTCTGACATCGACAAGAACTTGTGCTTCCTTTGGCTTATAAACAAGTGCCCAATGATGCTCTCCTGTATCTACTACAATATCATTTACTGCTTTTATTCCAAGATAGCTTAACAAACTTCTCATTATTCTGTCCTTGATGTTTCTACTATCGCTACCAGCAACGTATTGAGCCTTAAGAACTCCATCGCGATTCAACTCCTCCATTCTTTGTTGGAACACTTCTCTTCTCATCGTCTTTGGATACATATATTTTGCTACATCTCGAGCTGCTAACAATAAACTACTCTTTTTCTCTGGATTCATATCAAGACTTTCGATATAATTGGCAATGAAGTCTTGAATAACAGGAGTCTGTTCTCCACGTAAATCAAAATCATCAATATGAAAGAGCGCAGATGCTCCGGATGTTTCATTTTTTAGAACTAAACCGCTGCATTTTGAGAAACCTTCACTTTGTAATGGTTTTTTATCCAAAGATAATTTACCTCTTCCTTGACCTACCTGAATACAAAACTCCCATGGTTTTTCAAACTCAGGCATACCAGGATACTGTCCTCTGTACGAAAACTGTATTTGTGGTTTTTTTACAGCTTCTTCTCTTTTCGGTGACTCTCCCGTGGATTTTTCAGCCATATTTTTCACTTCTCGCCCTGAGCGAAGCCGAAGGATTAATTTTTAATTTCGCTTACCCCAACTCCTCCCTCTTGGTCTGTAAGAAAAAGAACCATTGCTCCAAAATCACTTTTACCAATACAGTTCTTTATGCGTGCCAATAGTAACAAAATACGCAATTGGTTCGTCTCTCTCTTTTATCTCCTCATAGATAGCCCGCCAATCCGAAGTAATATCAATACTCCTATATCCTTCCCACTTATCGTGCAAATTGTGATTATCTAACTGCGGCGAAAAGGGATCTTTCTGAAATATTGCAATTCTCTCTCTGAAACTTTTGCGGATTCTGACATCAAGCTTTTTTAACTTTCTGATAAAGTCAGGGTTATATTGTACTTTCATATCCCCTGTTCTTCTAACCATTTAAGGTTATCTTCTATATTGTCAAATATTGGCGAACCTTTACCAGCTTTTCTATTTTTTCTTGCTTGTCTCATAACAGATTGCAGGTATTCGTTTGGTATTTCAGATCTCACACCCACTTCTAATCGTTTTGCACGAATGAACTGCTTAAGCATAGCTTTCACTACAGCGCTTAAAGTTAGCCCTAGATCTTCTGCTATTTGTTGTGCTTCCTTCTTGTCTTGCGGATCCATTTTTGTGGTAATGATTGCATAACTCATGGTATGACAAAGTATATACAAAGTAATACCACTTGTCAAATAGCAAAAGAGCAGAATTTGTGATGGTTTACAGTCTCAACATAAGACTTCAACCCAACTCCTCCCTCTTTGTCTCAAGAATATCGGAGACTACTTATTCAACTCCTGATTAACTTTCTCGCTTAAAAAAATCTTCATGAGGGATTGATATGGCACATCTTTTTTATTCGCCAGCACTTTTATCTCCGCCAAGAGAAACTTTGGTAATCTTAAAGATATCGATTCAGTCGAAGGTTTGAGGTTGGGAAAAATGACCCTTTCTGCTTTCGACCAATCAAAATATTCCGAGCTATCGGCGGTAGCCCAAAAGTCTCTTTCTGCATCTTCGTTTTTAAAGCTAGGTATTTGTTTTAATTTCTTTTTCATATCTCCTCCTTTCTTTTCTATGCATATCTCTTGCTGAAATTACCCTTACTCGATTTTTTCTAATCGTAAAGAATACGGATAAACGTTTCTTTTTATTTGTTATACCCCAAATCATGTATCGCTTTTCTATCTTTGAGTGCAAAGCATCTTCAAGAATAAATTTTGGTTCGTTTATAAAAACCTGCTCTGCTTCTTGGTTGACAATTTTATGCTTCTTTAGATTCTTATCTATATTACCTTTATCCCATTCAAATTCCAAAGGATCAGGCAATATGATCATATTTAGAGTATATTACAGAAATATACAAATGTCAAGAGGTTTTTTACCCCAACTCCTCCCTCTTTGTCTGTAAAAAGAAGAACCATTGCTCGAGGAATCCGAAGACTTCTTTGAATGGAGTCTCTATGAGATAATCGAAAAGATATAAGAAAATATTTATTTGCGCAAGCCCTTCTGCAAGACGGCGGCCAACTCTTATAATAGGCATAAAGAAAAAATCAAGAAGAGGAGCAAAAAGAGATTGTCTTCCCG
>CAYIRD010000064.1:0-4737 GCA_964365755.1 uncultured Gammaproteobacteria bacterium
CTGCCAGATACTCAACAATTCTTTCTTTTGCTTTCTTAAGACCATAATGATCTTCCTCAAGAATTCTTTCAGCATCTTTTATGTCTACGCTGTTCTTGGATTTAACACTCCATGGAAGAGCAACTAACGTCTCGAGATAGTTTCTTATATAACCTGCCTCAGGATTATATGGCGTGGTTTGAGAGAGTTTTTTAAGCTCTTTTCTTGCTTTCTCTTCAACATCTTTTGGCATCTTGGCTTCTTTGATTTTTTCAAGAAGTTCTTTTACTTCTCCGCCCTCCTCACTTTCTCCAAGCTCCTTCTCAATTGTTTTTATTCTTTCACGAAGGATTGCTTCCTTAGCACTTTTTTCAAACTGCTCTTGAGTTTTGCTGGTAATTTTTCGTTCAAGTTCAAGTACTTTGACTTCCCGGTCTAGGAAATCTGAAACCCTTTCAAGCCTCTTTTTTACATCTATGGTTTCAAGAATTTCCTGACGCTCAGAACCCTTTATGTCAAGAGTTGAAGCGATTTGATCTGCAAGTTCGGATGGAGAAACTTCTGACATTATATTCATGAACACCAAAAAGTCTGCCTGTTTTCCTAGACTAAGAGCTTTCTTAAACTCAGCGATCAAGTGATTTGATAAGGCTTTAATCTCAGCCGAGTCATCCGCTTTTTCTTCTATCTCGGAAACTCTTGCAAGGAGATATCCAGATCTCTCATCATATGAAACTATTTCTGCCCGCGATAAGCCGCGTACCAGCGCATTAACCTCCCCATCAGTCCTTATCATTCTTTCAATGTGTGAAACAGTACCCATTGAGTAGAGATCTTCTGGTGTTGGATCATTTTGTTTGGGGTTTTTTTGAAGTACAAAACATACAACTCGTTCACCTGCAAAAGCTGATTCAAGAGCTGCAAGACTTTTTGGCCTGCCGAAAGTAAGAATGGATTCTGTATGAGGAAAGACGATTCCGTCTCTTATTGGTATTACGGGAATTAGTTGTTCGCTTCTTTTATTCGAAAGGTTTATCATTTTCAGAATTGTGTTAGCAGTATAACACCCTATTTGCTAATTTGTCAAGGCTCACCGTTTTGAACGGTGGGCCGCAGACCCCGCCGAAGCTTTAGCGAAGGCGGGTCAAGCTTTATCTAGATTATATGTCGCTACCCAAACAACAGTCAATAAGTAGTCCGTAAGAAATATGCTACAATGATTCCTTCATGGACAAACGAACATTAACACTTTTACTGGTAGTCTTCATCGATCTTTTGGGCTTTGGGATTGTAATTCCAATACTCCCAATATTAGTCGGCCGCATGGGAGGGGATGTGTTCTTAGTTGGCGTGATTATATCTTTATTTTCTCTGTTTCAATTCTTCTTCTCCCCAATCATTGGAAGGCTTTCAGATAAATATGGCAGGAGACCGCTTCTTATTACAACGGCATTTATAAATGCTTTGTCGTATTTTTTAATATTCTTCTTCCAATCGCTTCCCATTCTTTTTGTTGCAAGGATTATTGCCGGCATCGGTTCTGCAAATATCTCTGTGGCACAAGCCTATGTTGCCGACACTTCAAAGTCACATGAAAGGACCAAGAAAATGGCATTAATAGGCTCTGCCTTTGGATTAGGTTTTATATTTGGTCCGCTTATAGGCGGATTTGTCTCGGAAACTTTTGGCCCTAACGCGCCATTTATTATCCCGGCAATTCTGTCTCTGATTAATACGGTATTAATTTATTTTCTTTTGCCCGAATCCAACAAGGTTTTACAAAAACATATTAAAGTCGAATTTCTCAATTGGAAGGTTACTCGTGAAGTTTTAAGACCCAAGAACATGGCTTTTTTGCTTTTCTTATTTTTCTTTGTAAATCTTGCGCTTGCTCTTATTATTGGAGTTTTTCCTATATTTTCGCAAGCGCGATTCGGCTGGAATGAAGCACAAAACGGATATTATTTTGGACTAATAGGAATTGGCGCTTTTGTTACACAGATTTATTTAATTAGACTACTCTTAAAAAAATGGGATGAGACTCAAATAATCCGCATGGCTCTGGTGATATTTGGAATATCTGTTGCTATGATAGGTATTTCTCCTGCCGCCTTTTTGACTCTCATGATTGGTCCCTTCACTTCCTTTAGTTTTAGCCTCCTCAACGTGAATACACAATCTCTAATTTCACTTGAATCAAAACCAGAGGAACAGGGAATAGTTATGGGAACTGCTCAGTCTTTTGCATCCTTGGCGCGTGTTATTGGGCCTTTGATTGGGGGCACGATCGCAAGTTTTAACTTAGGCATGCCCTATATTACATCAGGAATTGTGAGTTTACTGATTTTAATATTTGGATACAAATACCTGCGCTACATGCGCACCACCCGCACAAAGGCCTCCTAAGTTAGCTATTGCGAATATTCTCTAAGAGTTCTTTATGTTTTGAGATAAAATGCTTAGTGGAAGAAGTTAACGCAAGTCTTTCTATTTCTGAAGATGTGAAGAAGTTTATTAATTGCCCTTCTGTGCGCTCCATTTTATTAACGTCCTCATCGGTCAATTTGGCACTGTAATAATGCTCTATAGAGTCATCAAAGCTTTGAGAAGATAAAAAATCAACGGATACAAGTTTTATGCTTGTTTCTCTCTCAACAAGTCTCGTAATTGTTTCTGCTTCCGATTTATCTTTCTGCTTTAGCCCCCCAATAAAATGCCAGATAACATTTTGTAACGCATTAGGATTGTTTTCCGTAACTGTTAATAACACCTTTCCTTTATAGGTAAGAAGAATTCGGCTGAAATGGGGATGAATCACAACTCATTATACCACTAATCGCCGTAGAATACGCAGGAAGAAATGAAAAGAATTTTTGCTGAGCAGGCCGGTCAAGACCCGTTTAGTCCTTATAACTTACGGTTCATCTCCCCATCTATTTATAAACTCATGTCTTGCTTGTATCAGATCAGGATCTCGCAGTTTATGTGTGTTCGAGAAGGCTATCTGAGTATCTATTCCTTTTCTTTCACATTCCCTTATTAATCTCCTTGATATTTCCATCGACTCGTCGGGGTTAAAAGAACCTCCTGCGTCAGAATTTAAGCCTAACATGTTATACAAAGGGTGTTCTTCTGTCTTATCCTTATCAACTCCAAGAGGGTATGCCATAATAAGTTCCCGCTTGGCCAGTTCACGCGTAGCAGGAGATAAATCGGAAAATTCAAAAATTTCGTTAAGTTCGTATGCCAAAGACTTTCTTAAGTCTGACCTTGACCTCTGCATTATTGACTCTACTGCCTCTTCTAAATATTCAGCGAACTGAGCTTGACTTGTAATTTTGTATGGAAAAAGGTCGAACATCTTTCTTAATTGTTCATTTAGTTCAATCGGAGTCATTCTGGCATATCCTGCGTTTTCTTTATTCACAGCGCAATTATAGCAAATGTGAGTGGTGAGGGTGTGGTACGAATGTTTGAGCAAAAAATTCAAGTTTAGCAAGCCAATTCAAGCTCTTTAGAGATGTTGGTCAGTTAGGGTGCACTAGGTGGCTGGCCGTTTACAAAAAATGTCGAACTTCATTTGATTAGCTCGGCCTGCGGCCTCGCTATGCTCCAGCGCGGCGCCCCCACCCGCCGCGCCTCCGCTATTTTTTGCGCGCGATTTTTCTCGCCCTTCGGGCAAGTGAGAAACCAGGTTAGATATATTTCAAAACAGCTATATATTTTAAAAGCTTCGGCGTTGGAGTAGATTTTATTTTGTCTTGAAGGATGCTAATAACTTCACATAATCATTCCACAGCGCTTGCTTGCCGTTTTTATCAACATACCTAAACTTTACTGTGTAATATATTCCGTTTTTAGTGAATATGGTCATTGTTGCTACATGTCCTTCGTAACTATAATCATATTGAATAGCACGTTGACCATCAACTGTAGTGAAAGTCTTATTGGATGCTATGTCAGGAGCAAGAGGGTCGCTGTTGAAAATATCGTCAATTGAGTTCTTAGTTGTTTTTTCTGCTCTTACAAATATTTCTGCTCCCTGTTCTAATACTGAATATCCCTCTGATATTTTATGGTCTGGGCTCTCGATATTAAAATCTTGATAATCTTGTTTTATAGCTTCAGGTATTTCTTGTATGCCGCCTTTCCAGTTCCCAGGATAATCAAATGAATAACCCACTGCTGGATGAGTAAACTTTATCCAACCATTAGTTATAACTGATGGTTGTGTTGTAGGTACGACCGAATTGGTGGGAGATAGTGTTTCAGTTGTTGCAGAAGAAGTCGGTGAAGATACTGGGACTTTATTATTTTGAGAAGTTTTTTTCGTTCCCAAATAATATCCTCCAATGCCAAAAATTGCAAAACAAACTAAAATAATCAAGCCGATTAGCAAATAGTTTACGCTTGGTTTTTCCGAAATTTGCACTGGTTGACTAACCGGATCTTGTCCGACTTTTTGAGTATTCTTATCACCAGCATCAACTTGATTTTCCATGCGTACCTCCAAGAAAAAGTATAGCATATTTTCAAGGGTCAAGTATGTTAGACTGAAAATAATAAAAGTTCTTTAAAATTTTTGCGTTTTTTCTTCTTTCTTTTTCTTTACGGCGACTGTCCGCAAGTTTCAAAAAAGGCGGATTTGACGCGCTTTCCGCGGAGGTGGGCGCGGCAAGCGCTACCTCCCGACCTCCTTCCAATTCTTACTGGCTGGCCGTTTACAGAAAATGTCGAACTTCATTTGATTAGCTCGGC
>CAYIRD010000065.1:0-4722 GCA_964365755.1 uncultured Gammaproteobacteria bacterium
CAAAAACAGGAGATAAAGGCAAGACCGCGCTCTTTTCAGGAAAAAGAGTTTGGAAATATGATCCACGTGTTGAGACATACGGAACACTAGATGAATTGAATTCCATAATTGGCATTTCAATCGCCCACCTTCCGGGTAAGAGTTCGAAGCTCAAAAAAATATTGTCTTCTATTCAAAGCGACCTGTTTTATATTGGATCCTATTTGGCGGATCTCCCAGACACAATTGAGGACATAGATTTGGGTCGGAAGACAGAAGAGTTCGAGGAGAATATCGATTATATGATGAAACGCTTACCGCCGACTTTTAATTTTGTTCTGCCGGGAGGAAGCCGGGGCGGCGCATTTCTTCATTTGGCAAGAACTGTTGCAAGAAGAGCAGAGCGGAAGCTAGTTCGATTAGCCAAAAAAGAGAAAGTCGACGAACGAGTCTCAAAGTATGTCAACAGATTATCCGACCTCCTTTATGCCGCCGCACGCTTTGCAAACCATATTGAAAAGAAAAAAGAAACCATTTGGTCCCGATGACACCAGAATATTTAACACCTGTTCCCAATAGAGAAATTGTAGGGTCTCGCGCCTTTAATTTAGAATACCTTCCTTATGCCAGATCCGACCAGTCAATTAAGGACGACATTATTGCATATCTTGGAGAATATAGATTCCAAATTCCAAGACACGAGTATTCGCTTTTTTATTCAGTAGATGATAGCGGAAGCGTTTCGCTTTTAGCGCAAGACGGTGAAACAATGGGTATGAAATCCGGCAGATCCGTAGCGGAACGAAGTCAGCGGGGGGATCCTGTTCATAGAGAAAAAAACGAAACACTTGGGATCTTAAATCTTGAGCGCCAGCTTCAAACAGCAAAAGACGGTGATACATTGTTTTGGGCAAGTCCCCCCGGACCAAAAGATGAAGGCTATGGGGATTACGGGTACGTCTATAAAGGTGAAATACGGGATGGCAGAGTTAACATGACTGCATTGAGGGTAGAAAATCCTACGATAGAGCAGTATAACCGTGCAATGGGTCGTTTGACTGGAGCAGGGTTTAACTTTAAACATGCGGACGAATTTTTAAGACATCCGCTTGTTGTGTCAAGGACGATTTCCGATTCTTTTACAGAAAATGTGCTTGTACAAGAATTTAACCAGCTTCAAGATGAAGAAAAACAAAGGGAATTCGAAACAGCAATTAAAGTGTTAGAGCCTCTTATAGACCGCGCTATATTTGCTATTAAGTACGGTAAAAAACATGAAAAACTTAGAACTTTTTATGCCCTGGAGAATTACGCAATTGAGCTTCGCGATAAAACCCGCCAAGTGTATCTTCGCGAGCGTATCGGATATTTGCTCGATAATTATGATTTAGATCAGATTGTTGCCTCAAGGAGTTATGAACCGCCGCGTGCGGCTGGAAGCTGTGGATCAACTTCTTCTAGCAGGAATATGTTATTTTCTGGCGATTCGATTATTAGTAGCTTCTTAACGCAAGATAAATACGGTGACCGCGAATTCAAATGTCCCAAGTGCAATATGACTAATATCAGGCCAATTGACGAGCTTCTTGATAAATGCCAGCACTGCGGCAGTACAGAAGTTGCGTGCAAGGAAACAACAGCAGAAGAAGACTACTCTCAGGAGGCCGCATAATATGGAAGAAGCTTGCAATATTTGTTACAGGATTAGATGTAGAAAGTGTGAGTGGATAGCTTCAGATGAAGAAGCACGTCTCATAATGCGAGAAATAATGACCAAATGCCCTGTTTGCTCCTGGTCTCCAAAAGAAGATATTTTAGCCTCAAGATAGATTAACAATCTTATAGTAAAATTCCTGTTTTGTGGAAAACCTGAGAATAACTTCAAAAGTCTAGGCCTATAGCAATGTAGCAATTTACCAGATGTATCAAGCTATTCCACACCAGGCGTGGAATAGGCGTCCACATCTGGTATTAACTCCTTTTTTGATTGTGGGCTAGCCAATAATGTTACAATTTAACAATCGTATAATGTCGATTCTTGACCTTATTTTCCCTAAAAAATGCATAAACTGCAGGAAATTCGGAGAATTCCTATGTCCGGATTGTTTTTCTCAGATTAAATACGTTGAGAGTTTTGAAGCCGGCCCGATCGGAAGCCTTGACGGGATCGTATCAGTTGTGACTTATAACGGTGTTATTAAAAAGTTGATCCGCCAACTTAAATACAAGCCGCATTTATCAGGCTTAGGTGGGACTATTTCTGAGATTATGAATGAAGGCTTGGCGCAAAATGAAGGGTACTATCACTTTATCAAACGATTCGAACCAGTTATTGTGCCAATTCCGCTGAGTTCCAGAAGGTATCGCGAACGTGGTTACAATCATGCGGAGATAATAGCATCTTATGTCGCAAAATATTTCACCCTAGAAATGTCTTCCAAAATTCTTGTTCGTATTAGAGAGACAAAACCTCAATATAAACTTGATCGAAGTGAAAGATTCAAGAACATTCGAGGAGCGTTCGGAATCGGCGAAAATCAAGAAATTCCAAGATCAGCGGTAATCGTAGACGACCTTGCGACGACATATGCAACCCTCAAAGAAGCCGCAAAGGTCTTGAAACAAGCAGGCTCAAAGAGGATTCTAGGCGTCTCCTTCGCGCGAGAGCTCTAGGTAGGCTTCGTTGCTGGGGGAGGTTGTAGATGTGGAGGTTCTGATTTCTCTACTGGTCTACGTTCTCCAGTTCTGTTATTTATTTCATACAACTTAAACTCTACACCCTCAGGTGTTTCTGGTACCCCTAGTCCTACCGCTTTAGCGGCCCAATTCCTTAAGCCTATGTCTCTTGCAGCAAGTCTTTGGTGGGGGTCATAGTGGCAAGTCGAGAAATGTCCTCATCCGAAATACCAATTTCTGTAGTTGTTTCAGATATAACCCCAGCATCTACAAGACGATTTCTAAATGATTTTATTTCTTCCTGAGTGAGTGCAGGAGCAGTTTTGGCTACTTCTAGAGGCGATTTTGTTTGAGGAAAAAATCCCCTAAGTGCTGAAAATAAAGGACTTTTTGGGGATTCACGAAGGTAATTTACTATAGCAGTAGTTGCTTCTGTCTGTGCTTTTTCTCTAGATTTAGGTAGGTCTATTCCGCCTTCCGCCATAGACTTAGATTACGATTTTTTAACAGGATTTGTCAATGTGTGGAGATGGGGGGCTTTGAGCCCCCGTCCAAAAAAGCATCTGTAAAAACATCTACAAGCTTATTTAATCTTTAATTGTCATTATGCAAACTCGGATTAAAACGATTAAGCATAATCGAGATTTAAATTGTTCGAACAAAATCTAAATCAAGAATTTTGTCTATATCCAAACTTTGTTTTTGCCCATGCCTGATCGTTTGGAAAAATCTTGGCATGAACAGATCTTAGTTGTAGGCGTACGCAGGTTGTGCGTAAGCTAAACCTCGACCGCTAAGAAAATTCTTAGCATTTGTTCTTGATACGTTTTTACGATTAGTATCATTATCGGCTTGCGGTTTTTAAAGAGCAATTCTGTCGATGCAATGCATCCCCAATGGAGCAATTATAGCACAACTCTAGGCTATTTTGCAAGTTTGCGTTGCGACAGAGTGAACAAATAACTATTAAAGAAATCGAGAAAGTTCTTTTGGAAGGTGATATAATAGAGCGGTATCCGAACGATCCAAGAGGCGAAAGTTGTCTTGTGTCAGATAAGATTTCTCGCAAGGCGCTTCACATAGTCTGCGGAATGCGAGGAGACAGGTTATTAATAGTAACTTGTTATCGACCAAAACCGCCTGTTTGGATAAATTACAAAACAAGAACAAAGGAGATGAAGAGCCGTGATTAATAAATGTTATTTTTGCAAAGGAAAAACCAAAATCAAAAATATTGATGTTGATTTTAGATGGGGAGAAAAGCTCTTCGTTGTGAAGGATGTCCCCGTCGAGATTTGCAGTCAATGCGGAGAAAGATATTATAGTGCCCAAGTCTCTAAAAAACTTGATACCTTAGTAAAGAAGCAATCATCTTCTAAAATTAAACCCCGGCAAGTTATCGAGGTTCCAGTATTCAACTTCCAGTAATTATAGGATGTTTTTCAACTCTTGAGCCTGTTCGCGCTCAATCGTTTCTCTGCGCCGATCTCGCCTTTTTTCACGCTTATCTTTGTTTTCAACCAAGGCTATCTCAAGCTTAAAGTTTCCGTCTTTGATATAAAGAGCTATAGGAACAAGTGCGTACTTACCTTGGTCCAACTTAGATTTAAGACTTAAGATTTCAGACTTATGAAGCAGGAGCTTGCGAGAGCGGTCTTCCTGATATCCTTCAACTCTTGAATATTCATAAGGAAATATTTTTGCATTGATAAGATATGCTTCTGATCCTGAAATTCTAACATATGCGCCGGTTATATCCCCATGCCCCAAGCGCAGGGCTTTAACTTCTGATCCAAGCAGTACAATTCCTGTCTCAACTTTTTCAATTGGCTTATATGATTTTATAAAACGATTTACGATTCTCATATGTGTAGTATAAAGTATGAAGAAGAAAGTATAAAGTATAAATGCGTACTTAATACATAATACTTAATACTAAATACTGCGGAGCGTTAGAGGTCGAAGGAATATAGTTTGGTGCCAATTACAACGTAAATTGTTTCGCCCTCCTGATCTACTGAGAAAGAGGTAGCTTTGGAAAGGTCTTTCCATGAATATTGCTTATCA
>CAYIRD010000066.1:0-4684 GCA_964365755.1 uncultured Gammaproteobacteria bacterium
TTAATATTCCGCCGGGTATTCATGGAAAAAGAAGAGCTAGAAAACTTTCAGAATACGGAGTACAACTGAGAGAAAAGCAAAAACTTAAGAGGATCTACGGACTTAACGAGAAGCAATTTAAAAAATACGTAATATTGTCACAAAAGAAAAAGACTAATACGGAAGATGCTCTCATAGAGAATCTTGAAACAAGACTTGATAATATCATCTATAGACTCGGGTTTGGAAAAACACGAGCTCAGGCAAGACAAATGGTAGCACATAAACATGTTACAGTTAATGGAGGAAAAGTTAATATTCCATCTTATGCTGTTCGTGAAGGAGACATAATTACGATTGCCGAAAAATTCATGAAAGATGATATAAAAGAAAGACTAGAGGATATTACTCCGCCTGACTTTCTTGAGAGGGAAGATTTTAAAGGAAAAGTTGTAAGAAAGCCAGCCAGTGGGGACGTTACGAATCCTATAAATTACCAGCTTGTTATTGAATTTTACTCGAGGTAATGGTAAAATAGCTTTTTGGTCTGAGCACGAAAAAAAATAATCGGGGCCCCCATTTTGCCATGCCAAAATGGAGAAAAACCATATGAATTTATCTTTTAAAACAGCCGAAGTAACATCGGAAAAAGGTTACTCAAAATTTGCAATCGAGGCACTTTCGCCGGGTTTTGGCCACACTTTGGGAGTGGCACTAAGACGCGTCCTTTTAACATCCATTGAGGGAGCAGCTGTGACACAAGTTAAGATTGATGGAGTACGTCACTTATTTACCACACTACCTGGCCTCAAAGAAGACATAATTGAGCTTGTTCTTAATATAAAGACTCTTAGGGTAAAACTTGCTGAGGGGAAAAACGAGGCAACAATGACCCTTTCTGCAGCCGGACCAGGGGAAATTAAAGCTTCCCAAATTGAAGCCTCAGAAGGCGTGGAGATAGTAGATCCTGGCCATTACTTTGGTGCTCTTGCAGACAAGAAATCAAAAATCAACATAGAGATGACAGTCGAGCGGGGCACAGGGTACTCGCTGTCTGAGGACAGAAGAATCTCAACTGTTGGAATTATTCCAATTGATGCAATATTCTCACCAGTCTTGCGCGTAAATTACAAAATTGAGCAGACTCGCGTAGGAAGACAGACAAATTTTGACAAGTTAATTCTTGAAATCTGGACTGACGGGACAATAGAGCCAAAAGATGCATTGGACCAGGCAGGTAAGCTTTTGGTTTCATACTTCCACCAAATCTATGAACCAAGCGAGGGGGAAGTTTCTGACAAGACCGCGGGTGTATCACCACAAGTTTCAGAAGAGCTCCTTGCAATGACGATAGATGAGCTAGATCTTCCAACAAGAATCTACAATTCTCTTAGAAACGCAGGGATTGAAACCATCGGCGACATGCTTAGTACACCTAAGAAAGACCTCATGGGGTATCGCAATCTCGGAGCAAAATCAATCTCTATTATTGAAGACAGTTTAAGAGCCCGCGGAATCTCACTAGGTCTGTAATCGAACGCAAACTCTCATGCGAAAAAGAATTTTTGGCAGAAGACTGAAACGAAACACAAGAGAAAGAAAGGCCCTATTCAAAAGCCTTATGAGCTCTTTAGTGATTTATGGAAAGATCAGAACGTCAGAAGCAAAAGCAAAGTCAATAAAAGGAGAGCTCGATAAGATAGTAACAATAGCAAAAACTAAAGGGGATGCACGTAATCTCCTTATGTCAAGATTTTCAAATGAAGGCGTTGTTGAAAAGATAATTTCAGAAATAGCTCCAAAATTTGCATCACGGGCAGGAGGATATACAAGGATTATAAAAATGGGGCCAAGATTAAAAGACGGAGCAAAAATGGTTCTGATGACTTGGACGGAAGAGATAGCGCCGACGTTATTTAAGGAGCCAAAAAGAACTAAAAACTTAAGACTTAAGACTAAAAAAGCCCCGCCTTCGCATAAAGCTTCGGTGGGCAAGGAAGGTAAAAAATAATGCATCTAATGACAAGACCAACAAAAGCGAGTGATATAAAAAGAGAGTGGCATTTAATAGATGCTAAAGATAAAGTATTGGGTCGAGAGGCAACGGGAATCGCAAAGCTTTTAATGGGTAAAGGCAAGGCTTATTTTGCTAAAAATCTTGACTGTGGGGATTTTGTAGTAGTAGTGAATGCACAGGAAGTACAAGTCACAGGGAAAAAAGAAACAGATAAAGTCTATACAAGATATTCAGGATACCCTGGGGGCTTGCGAAAAATTACAGTTAAAGAGTTAAGAGAACAGAAGCCTGAAGAGATAATTCGGCACGCGGTGTCAGGAATGCTTCCTAAGAATAAATTAAGAGCGTCAATGCTTAAAAGACTTTATGTCTTTTCAGGCTCAGAACATCCATATGGTAGCAATATCAAAAATCAAATATGAAATATCAAAAATATCCCGACGAATTTCATTCGTGCGGGATCCCGAATGAAAGCTATCATCGGGACATAGTAAATATAAAATATTTTAAATTTAATATGTATATTTACTATTTGCTATTTGATATTTACTATGATTAAGACAAGTTCTAAAAATTTTATTTTTGCTGTTGGGAGAAGAAGAGAGGCGGTCGCCCGTGTTAGACTTTATGAAAATGGAAAAGCGACTGTTAATGGAGTTGAACTCAAGAAAGGGGAGACACTAGTAAACGGTAAGCCTATTAAAGATTATTTCAGACTTAATGTTTATGACTCTATTTATAACAAGTTTTTTAATGATACTGACAGCGCAAATAAATATGTTTTCAGCATCAAAACTCGGGGCGGCGGTCTGGCAGGGCAGTTAGATGCAGCAATCTTAGGTGTGGCCCGCGCTTTGGATAAGTTAGACCGCGAAAAATATCATAAAACTCTTCGAGACCACGGTTACCTTACCCGCGATCCCCGTATCCGAGAACGCCGAAAAGTAGGCATGGGCGGCAAAGCGAGACGAAAGAAGCAGAGCCCGAAACGTTAAATTCCTAGAGGCCATCGTCCTTGACTTTACTCCCTAAGAAGATTTATCATATCCTCTATAAAACTATGCCTGAAAAAAGGCCGTATACTCCGCGAATAGACTTTGTAAATCCTCCAGAAAGGGGAGAGCATGTGAATTTGTATGGGATTGTAGGGTGGATGACTACTAAAGCTGGCTGGTTTGAGCCTGATTATTGGATTACTATAACCGGTGATAAAGTTGCTGCTTTTGGAGGCTATTTAAAACAAGATCCCATGGATCATTCTTTTGAGGGCCAATTAGTTGATATTCATGGAGAATCTCTTATCAAAGGAGAAATGAAAGAGGACGAGTTGAGTTTTAAAAAAACATACAAAAACGGTCCATCCATAGATGCTTCGATACAATATAAATTTAGGCTCAGAAATGGCCTATGGATAGGTGAGTACGATTTTAGTCAGTTGGGAAGTACCATGAGGGGAAGGAGTCAATGTCAAACAACACTTGTCTTTCAAAATGCTTCGAGAATCGCGACAGATCATTTCATGGAAGACTACTTTCAAGATCCACGATTCCGTTTTGCACACGCAGAATAGCAGGTATAAATCTTAGTCATTTATAAGTTTGTTAATTATTTCCCAGCTGAAGCCTTTTCTTTGTAAAAACCCAGCGATTTTTTTCTTAAACTCGCTTGGTGGGAGTTTGGCAAGTGTTTTTTTCTTTTTTTCGAACAAAACCTGGGCGGTTTCAAAATCGTCTTGAGCTTCTTTTAGTAGCGCTTCGACTACATCGCTATCTAAACCTTTCATCCGGAGTTCGTTTTTGAGGATAAATTTGCTTTTGCCTTTATGTTTTTGGCGGGATTCAATCCATTGCCGACCAAATTCGAGGTCGTCCAAGAATTTTAAATCAATCAATCTCTTTAAAGTCGGGTTTATAGTTTCTTCGATAAAATTCTTCCGGACAAGATAGTCATGGACTTCTTTTATACTACGGGCCCTATAAGACAAGTACTTAAGGGAGTAGTTAAACGCAATATTTCGAATATCCTCCGAATCCAACCTTGGTCTCTGTTGAATACGTCCTCTATTCTTATACATTATCAAAATAATACGATTTTCTAGAACACTGTAACGATCTATCTTTTAACATCTTTACGAGTAAAGCCTGTATATTCTTTTCGTTCTATCCAAAATTGGGGTCCTCCAATGGACTTATTGGTTCTGTAGGCTTTATTTTTAAATTCCGCTTCAACCTTTTTTCTTCTTGATCCTAGTAAGTCAAAACATTCTGGATGCTCCGTCAACAATCGTCCAACTAATGTAATTGTTGTTCTGCCAACTTTTAAATTCTGTTCGATTTCCTCTGTTTTCATTCCAGCCAAAATCCACTCTGCTACTTGTATTCTCCTTCCAAGTTTTAGTTTTTCATCATGAGTCAAGAGTCCGTTAATAATATGGTCGACATCTTTTCCGTCTTTTGCCGCCAAAAACGCATCTCGTATTCTGTTTAGCGCTTCGAATATATCGCTCTTCTGAAGGAAACTGTATCTTCTCATATTTTTACGATGTTCTAGAACATCGTAAATTAATTATCTGCAGAATGTCAAGAGGGATATCTATTCGGAATTTTTAATTTGTGGAGTTTCTAAAGGGTAGATTCTTCTTCCTCATTTTCTTCAACGCCAACTGCAATTAGTGGTTTTTGGGTTTTT
>CAYIRD010000067.1:0-4485 GCA_964365755.1 uncultured Gammaproteobacteria bacterium
GCACTAAAAACTGTTATTGACCAATCCCTCTCAGAGGCAAAGTAGTCTCCTTTTAAAATTACTCCACAAACCGAAACGTGGAGAGGATTTGATCAAGTAACTTATTTTTATCGAAATCTCTTGTATACGTTACTGCGGTGTTCCGCTCCGTACAAAGTGATTTCTTTTTTTTCGTGATCTACCCAAAACAAAACTCGCCAATCACCTATACGATATTTCCGTAGTCCTTGCAAGTCTTTGGGAAGATACTTGAGCGAATGCCTTAAAAGAACAGGATTTTCACCGAGTTGCTCTACTTTTTCAATGATTCTTTGTGCAATTGGACGGTCTAACTTCTTTATATCATCATCAAAAACAGAAGTAGTTCTGATAGAATACATATCCTATTGTATCTTCAACTCTTCTTTGAGATTCCCCAACGAGCGCGTTCTCCCTTTGAGATGTTCCTTTTTTGATCTTCTCATTTTCTCAAGGAAATCTTCGTCTATAGAAAGGGCAAAATCCTCAAAATCATCGGAAAAATCTTCCCATGTTTGATAAACTTTAACCATAGATTTAAAAATTTCTTGAGGCATCTCGATCGTTCTTATTACTTTCGTGTTCATAGTATTATATTATCAAATTTATTCTTAATGTCAATAAATTCAGCTGTTACAAGTGCCCTACTTAACAAACCGAAACGTGGAGAGGATTTGCTTTAGTATAGAATGGGCTGGTTCGTCATCTACATTATAGCCAACATCAGTCCAATTTTTGCCTGAACGCGTTAGTGAACCAAGATCGAACCTAACAATACGATTATTCTTCTCGTCTACTATATGATAGGCTACACCGTACTGACCCTCAAAAAGATGGTTATTAATGTAGTAAAACGAGTTATTCCCAAAATTTCTAATCAGAAAATTATATGACCTATGAGGGGACTCTTGTTCAAGTTCTTCGATAGATAATCCTGTCTCTTGTATGGATGTATATTTTTTCAGCGTGTCTTCGACCGTCCTTCCCTTTTCAATCTCAAGAATATCAACTATCATTTTATCGAGTTCTTTCAATTCAGAATTCTTTGTGAGAGAAAACTCAACCATTCCATTGGGCCATACATGCAGAATTTCCCATTCTCTGTCTGGAAACTGAAACTCAAACCCAAACTCCTCGTTACGGTAGGTTTGCCAGCCCGCAGTGGAAAGAGCAGGAATTGAATTATCTTTCGGTAAAGTTGTGGGGAACAGCATTTGTTTGTCATTGATGGTTACCAAACCATCCGCATCCGCATCGGCAAAAGGATTATAGCTCAACTCCCCTCGTCTGCTTCCCATAGCTTGTTCGAACGAGGCAACATCGGCTGTATCACAATGCCCGTTTCCGTCGAGGTCGCAGGGCTCAAGAGTAAGCTCTTCCATCGTAGATACGGGCGCTGCTTTGAGAATTTGTTGCGTTTTCATCCACAAAATCCCACTTCCAACAATGATGGCAAACACCACCACAATCGCAAGATACTTCCAGTTTGTTTTAACGGGAGGCTTGCTTTCTGTGCTTTCTTGTATTGGTTGTTGGTTTTGCTGTTCCATATTCATATCATTTCCTTTATATTTCGCTCTAAAAATATAGGGTGAGTAACTACTACTTCTGTCTTCTTAAACTTTGTAGAATATTCTTTTTCGACCAGGCTTACTATAAGAACCTTTTGGGGTGAAAATTTACTAATAAAGTTCCGCAATCCTGCAGATAACGATTTGCCTTTGATTTGCCACTTTACTTCGATAGGAAGTAAAGTACTGCCTTTTTCAATCACGAAATCAACCTCTGTTTTTTGCTTTGTCCGCCAGAAGCTGAAACCGCCTATCTTTCCTCTTGCTAAAAAAGCAAGCTCTGACAATACAGCATTTTCCAAAACCGCCCCCTTGTCTAGCCTATCGTCAATTTTATCAAAATTCTCAAATACAAGATTCCGCAAACCATTATCTAAAAAATAAACTTTATTTGCCTTGATGATCTCTTGCCTGAAATTCTTAAAATAAGGGGTTAGCTTTTGAATAACAAATGTTTGTTCAAGCGCGTATATATACCTTTCTACGGTCTCTCTATCTACGCCTAAATTCATAGCCAGCTCCCCCACGTTCACAAGTTGACCTATTTGGCCAGATAATAACTTTAACAAACGAGTAAAGGCGGTTTTGTTGCGTACTTCTAAGAATCCTACTGCATCTTTTTCCACATAGCTGCTGTAGATTTCTCTCAAAATATCAATTTTTTCCTCAAAGTTCTCTGCGAGGACTACGCGGGGATAACCACCAAATATCATATATTCCTTATACCATTGAGTTATCTTGCGCAAATCTATTATGTTTATATCTTCGTTGCTCTTGATATAAGATGATAAAATTTCGTCTTTAACTGTTAGGAATTCTTTAAACGTAAATGGAGGAAGTGAAAAAATGATTTTCCTGCCAGCTAGAGTCTCCTTAAAATCTGCTTTGATCTCAAAAGAAGAAGATCCAGTGAGAATAAGCTTCACATTGGTAAGTTTAGAATCGTATACTCCTTTGAAAAACCTAGCAGCAGAAGGTGTTTTTTGTGCTTCATCCACGAAGACAAAAATCTTTTGCGTTTTCGATCTTTGTCTTAGGAAATCGATAAATGCTTTTTGATCTTGAAAAACTTCCCAATCCTGCACCAAATCAAGATTGTAAGAAAAAATTGCGCTTTGGCGAATTTTCTTTTCTTCGATCAGAAAATTCTTAAGCTGTTCTAAAAGTACGGTCTTACCGACTTGACGCGATCCAGTAATAAGAGTAATTTCTGGTTTATCTAAATGTTCAGCTACCTCTTCAAATATTTCCCGTTTTACAAGGCTGTTTATAACTAAGTTTGGCATATACACCTATTTTAGCATTACTAAACTCGGTGTCAATACCTATTTTCGCTAAGAATACCCCACTTTTATCTGAGGCTAAATTTAGTAGTTTAGACAGTAAATAAGGCAAAACCTGATTGGTAAAATTGATCTGAATTTTAATAAGTCAAAGACAGGTGTTTTGAAGCTAAAGTGGAGTAATGTCAGCTATTTTCGTTACTTCATAAACCGAAACGTGGAGAGGATTTGATCGAACACATCGTTACATTTAAGTTGAAATAATTACTACTTCAAAATTAATGCTTTCTCCAGAGCATCTTGTAGGCGTTGAGCAATTAGGTGCTCCTGATGAACGAATTATTGTTTTTCCAACTTCTATTGCTTGAATAACCCATTCGCTGAATCCCGGATCTAGCAGGTAGTTAACGGAAACTAGCTGGATTGATTTAGTGCTCAACTCTAATTTGCTCCAAATGAATTGATTGGAAAGACGTAAATAAGCATTGGTTGTTTTATTAATACTAAAAGATTTTCCACTATCCTTTTCTGTAATGATAATAGATTGAATATTTGTATCTGCTTGTGGTGTTGGGGATTCTTGTTGCGATGAGATAAACCGAAACGTGGAGAGGATTTGGTCATAATCTTTTCGTAAGTCGTCAAAATCGAGCGAATCTGTCAGGTCCATAGTCTGCAGAAGAATAGCTGAAGTGCGCCCTGCTTGAATATATGTTTCGATGCCTACCCCAGGAACGGCAGGATAGGAAACTTCTAGTTGCACTGCCGCTTTATCTGAAACAGTAATCTTTTCTCGTTTATGCAACCCAAGAGATGGTGCGCCTTCAAATCCTGTTTTGTTAAGTTCTATGCGTTGGTCTATATATTCGTCAAGAGATTGCTCAAAAGAAACTACGCCTATCTCCAGCAAAATACGTGGATTTTTTCGGTAAAACTTATTATACCCTAGCTCTTTCTCGTAAGTAGACGGATATCGAAATTCAAACCCAAACTCCTCGTTGCGGTAGGTTTGCCACGCGGAAGTATCTATTTTCTCATCGCTATTTCCTTTGCTCATTACTGGTAAACACCTATTGTTGACACACTTTGCCGCGTCAAAGAGCTCTGGTGGAGCACACAAAACACGCTCACAGAATTTCAAGCGTTTTTCAGAAGGACGTTGCCATTCTGGATGACGCATATACTCTTCTTTGTATTTTTTATTGATGGCTCGTTGCGGTGGAAGACAACAATCATAATAATCAACCAATATACAATCGCTCTCTTGCGTGCACATATTAAGATCTTGTGGAATTGAAGGCGTAGTTTGCATAGGTGTATAATTAGTGCCGCGCAAAAACAAGATCGCGCCGACAAGAAAAATTGCAGCTATACATGCAATCGCAAGGTATTTCCAGCCTCGCACTGAGCGTGTCGAAGTGTTTGTTTTGGCGGAAGAATTGATAAGCTTCATGCAATCCTTTCCAGCACGAAATCTTTTACACGAAGAGCTGCCTCGTATGCTTCTTTTGCGTCTTTTAGAGAAAAGGATGGGTAATCGCCGGGATACCGAGTAGTTACATAAAATTGATTGAGGTACGTAAATTCTTCTTTATAATCTTCAATTTCTGGTA
>CAYIRD010000068.1:0-4451 GCA_964365755.1 uncultured Gammaproteobacteria bacterium
ACTAGATCTTTTATCTTCTCAAATGTTGCCTTTCCCACCACTTTTCTTTCCAAAAGTTCTTCAACCGAACCGTAGGGGCGGTTGTCGATTATTTTCACTGCTGTAACTGGTCCAATTCCCGGTAATTCCTCTAGGTCTGCCTGAGTCGCCGAATTCATCGAAACCAATCCAGAATTAGGGGTTGAACCCCTAATCGGGTTGATTTGACTTGACGAAACAACTTCGCCTTTTGCTGGGATGTAGATTTTCTGTCCGTCAGCGATTTTCGCCGCAAGATTTATCGCTTTTCGATTTGCATTTTGCGTCAAACCCCCTGCGGCAATTAACGCATCCTGAATTCTAGCACCGGAATTTAGTTCGTAGACTCCTGGATTCAAAACTTCTCCATCAACATCAACTTTAATTTGTGAAGTTTTCACGCCGGCAACATCCTCACCTTTTTCGAATTTAATTTGAGTCTGCTCTTGACCTAAGATCTGTATCAGACCAATACCTATCAATATCATTCCAAACAAAAACAAACCCAAAATCAAAAAATTCTTTTTGGAAAATTCGATTAGCCTGTCCTGAGGGGATCTTTCAAGATCCATGAATTAAGAATAACCTGCTTGCCAATTGCTTTGCAATAGGCAAAACAGGCTGAATATGAGCTATGATTCAATAAGCAAAAAATTAGTTTGTAGGGGATTCGGAATTAGCTGTATTGCGAATTGCTTTTCTTCTTAATAGTTCCAGCGAAGGAATATTAACAGGTGTGAAATTTCCTGATTGATCCATGAATCCAAGTTGCTGTCCTTTCTTTGCACCATCAATCTCTAGCAAGAATGAGACTGATGCTTCTCTCAAAAATTGAGAACGTGTTTCAAAGTAGGTATCTTATACTGAAGCATCTATTTCATCCGCGAATTCTTTGTTTACCTCAAGTTGTACTCTAACTTTAGATATCTTTTCTTTCATGGCTAGAATTATAACATTAAAATCTATTTTTGCAAGACAAAATTGATGATGAGGCCAGCTGCGGTTTACCGTTATTTCCTTGACTTTGAGGATTTCTTACCAAAGGCAATATACATTAAAAGGAAAATAATCAATATAAGCGCGCTTGCTATTTGAGCATTGGTTGATATATTTAGAATTTCATTCATGTTCTAATTTCTCCTCTATTTTTACAGTTGCGATTAGAAATAACATACCATAGATAAAATCCCCCCATGAATTTAGAATAACCTGCCCGCCAGAGTAATTCAAGAAGTAGCTTTTGTTCTAAGGTACTCTACTAAAGCATCTGCATCCTCTCCCCGAACAAATAAACCTTGATTCCGTAGATGGTAAAGGGAAACAGGACAATCAGAATCTATATGTTGTTTTCTCACTTGGTTTGTCGAGATGATAACTCCTCTCTCTATTAAAAGTTTTCCTACGGATACATAGGCAGGATCCTTCGCAATACTTGTAGTTGGTATATCAGTAGTTGCTTTTCCTAAAATCTCAACAGGATTTGTTCGGAATATATCAAATGACGGATGGGCAAATGCCTTTCTTGTCCCATCATGGTTATTGAGGACGTAGAAATAGTCAAGTTTTACTTGTTTTTTGTCTTTTTGTGGCCAAAGATAACCTATATGGATAACAGGGATATCCAGTTGTTTTAAGAGCCTGTAAGCGGATGATTGATGCTTTTGGATAAATACTCCTTCACTACGTGCAGCTTTGCCAAGAGAAATAAGGACACCTTTTTGCGCAAGACCTTGACACACCCGACGCCTATTATGAACCTCTATATCATCAAATATGGCAGTGATTTGTCTGTCATCAAGTAATCCATTTGCAAGAAAGCCAAGGTTCTCTTGGTACCCTTTTCTCTGAGCCTCGTTCATATATGGAACAGCTATGCCAAGACTTCTGTAGTCAAAAAGTTTTGCATCTGAAGCCCCTGTTGCCTCTACAATCTCTTTAAGGCTTTTGCCCTTATTTGCAGCTTCCATTACCCTTCGCATTTTCCCACCCCTCGCATCTGAATATCGCATTGCCTTATGAAGTGAGTATGGTTTTATTGTGGCAAGAATTTTGCGAGGGAATGTTTCCTTTAATGCGGCAGGCGCCGCCTCATGTGATTGATCAACCAATTTTTCAACGATCTGACGAGCTCTTTCTTTTGTAACCTTATAATTTTCGCCAGTTCCGCTTTCCTCAAGGACCGCGTCAGTCCCCACATGTCTCCCTAGAATTTCCCAATTTCGCCCCTCTTGTTCAGTCTGAACGTAAAACGGTTTGGGCGGATTTTTTCCCTCAACTGGAAAGGAAATTGCCGAAAAAAAAGTTTGAGTGTTTTCTATTGAAGGGGCGTCTGTGACGGCCGTGGGAACACCCTCAGCCAAGATTATTTCGCTCACAGGCGCGCGCTCAGATCTGCGTATTTCTTGTTCGCAAGACATGGGGCAAATTATACCACTCAGACTACAAAATTGATAATCTTTCCGGGAACGTAGACGACTTTTTTCACAGCTTTTCCTGAAACGTATTTTTCGATTTCTTTTCGTGCCATCGCTTCAACTTCACTTTGAACTTTTAACTTTGAACTCTCAACTTGTATCTCTCCTCTCCTTTTGCCATTAACTTGTACCACGACAGTAACTTTTTCCTGAATTAAATACTTTTCTTCATATTCAGGCCACTCCGCGAAATGTATCGAATTAAATACCTGTCCACCGCTGTCTCGTTCCACTCGCAGCCGGGCTCCTTCGCCCTCGCTCGCCTCGCTGAAGCTCCGGCGAAGCGGGCCGGAGCCGGGGCTTAGTCCGCCCCATAGTTCTTCGGTAAGATGGGGGGCAAAGGGTGCAAGAAGTTTCAGAAATACCTCGGCCTCTTCAGCTGTTAGCTGTTGGCTGTTGGCTTTTAGCTGGTCAGAAAGAAAATTGTACCATTCCATCATTTTTGCAATCGCAGTGTTATACGAGAACGATTCTATATCTTCTGTCACAGCTTTGATCGTTTTATGCATCAAACGGAGCCGTTCGTCGCTCAAGTTTTGAGTTCTAAGTTCTGAGTTTTGAGTTTGAGTAAAAAGGGTCCATAACCTTTTTACGAATCTATACATTGCCTCAATCCCTGAATCCCTAAAGTCTCCTCCTTGAGAAAATGGACCCAGGAACATCAAATACATGCGTAAAGCGTCTGCTCCGTATTTATCAATATACTCGTCCGGAATTACTATGTTACCGCGGCTTTTGCTCATTTTGGCACCCTCTTTAATAATTAGTCCGTGCGCAAAAAATCTAGGAAAGGGCTCCTTGAATGGTAACCGAAGCTGACTATTCAGATCGTGCAGTACCATCGCGACAAATCGAACATATAAGAGGTGTAGCACCGAATGCTCTGCTCCGCCAATGTAAATTGCTACGGGACACCACTGCCTTATGACCTCAAGGTCATAAGGAACAATTGACAATTGACCATTGACAATTGACCGTTGACCTTCTTTGATATTTTCCGAACTATTCGCTTTATCTTTGTCGTTCCCAATGGATAAGTAACGAAGATAGTACCACGCGCTATCAAGGAAGGTATCGGAAACATCCGTTTCTCGTCTAGCAGGAGAACTACAGGACGGACAATGGATTTCATAAAACTCCGGATGATTGGCCAACGGACCTCGAGCCCCTTGTGTTGAGCTTGCCGAAGCATCAGGCCGCCAGTCCGAAACTTCCGGAAGCACCACCGGCAATTCTCCATCGGGAACAGGATACCACCCTGCTGCATTCCAGGAATTGGAAATTGGTAATTGGTTATTGGTAATTCCCATGGTTTTTTGATTTTCCGTAAACCACGAACGATCCTCTTTAGCGCAACTTTCGCAAAAAACCATGGGTATAGGCGGCCCCCAATATCTTTGCCGCGAGATCAGCCAATCTCTTAGATGCCAGGTTACTTCCCGCTTCCCGTACCCCTTCTCTTCTATGTGGTCCATGACCCTTTCCGTTGCATCATGAATACTCAGTTCATTTAAGAAGTCGGAATTTATCATTCTTCCCTCTTCTTCTTGGACTTGTTCGATTTTTGTTATTGGCGAACTATCGCCGTCTGCGCCTTTAACTACCCTAATCACTTCCAAATCAAACTTCTTTGCAAACTCAAAGTCGCGCTTATCATGACCCGGGACCCCAACCACCGCGCCCGTTCCGAATTCCATTAATACAAAATCTGAAATCCAAATTGGCATCTTGTAGCCGGTCAAATCATTAATTGCATAGGCGCCGGTGAAAACTCCAGTTTTCTCCCTGCCCTCTTCTTTTCTTTCCTGATCCGTTTTTTTCTTGCTGACGTTAATATATCTTTCTATCTCTTTTTTGTTTTCGGTCGTTGCAATTTTTAACGCAAGCGGATGCTCCGGCGCAAGAGCAATAAAAGTTGCTCCAAAATTTGTATCTGGACGCGTAGTGAAAACTTTTATT
>CAYIRD010000069.1:0-4377 GCA_964365755.1 uncultured Gammaproteobacteria bacterium
TGATTTTCTGGTGTTAAATCATTTGCCGAAACAAAATAATCTGGTTTTTGAATCTTCCCTGATTCAAGATCCGCGCTGTGCTTTTTGTACCACTCTCCGTACAGATGATGACGGACAATATGCTCACCTATTCTATCTCTTCTTACAAATTCATATTCATAAACAGGTTCAATACCGGATGTTGTATTAACGAGAAGTGATGTTGAGCCGGTTGGGGCCTGCATCAGGATTATGGAATTTCTTATTCCTTTTTTCTTTATATCGGACTGGATATCACTTGGTAACCCGAGAATAAACTTGCCCTGAGGATAAAGTTCTTTGTCAAATTTTCCAAAACTTCCTTTTTCACTCGAGATCTCAACTGATGCCCTATATGCCTCATCTCTTATTATTTTGTAGATCTTATCAATGAGTTTGAGGGATGCAGGTGATCCATATCTTAAGTGAAGCTTGATTAGTGTATCTCCAAGACCCATTGTCCCGAGCCCGACTCTTCTTTCTCCTTCATATTGGGTTTTTCTGATCCCGTCAAAAACATAAGGGTCCATTTCAATAACATTATCCTGGAATCGGACAGCCGACCGGGTTATCTTTTTTAGCATCGCAAAATCAAATCTGCCTTTCCTGTCAACGCTATTCCCGCGTACAAGCGCTGATAGATTAATAGACCCAAGGTTGCAAACTCCCCAAGCCGGAAGACCCTCTTCACCGCAATTGAGAACCAATAATCCATTTGCTGAGAATTTATGAATGTCAGCAACCGTAATATCAAATACTTCCTCTCTTCCTTCTTTTGTAAGAGATTCAAATGTCGCTGTAAAACTCTCTTTGTAAGGTCCTCTGTTGTAAAGTGAAAGCAAAGATTGTAATTTATTTTGTTTCTCTTCTTGGAGGAAACCAATTAAGGCTGCGAATTTAATCAATGATGATTTTGAAATAACAAGTTCATGGTAAGCAAGACATGTATAATCTTTCCTTCCTCCTCTTCCATCCGGAAGACTACGAATGCCCTCTACTCTTCTATTCTTATAAATTTTGCCGTAAATTCCGAAATTAAGAAGAAGTCTTTGTGTGTCTTTCAATAAAGGTAAGGAAACAGATGTTAAACGAACACTTGCTCCTTTTGCAGGATTCCCACCCACAGTTCCATCGCTTGAGAAAAGTCCCTGTAAGAAACCCCTCTGCATTTCTTCTGATCCCGCAAGTACTGAAGACGGCACAAGGTATTTATTGCCATGAGTAAGACCATGTCTATTCGCAATTCTCCAAAGTCTTACTGATTCAATTACTGCTTTATTCTCTTTCTCAATATATTGTGGTGCGATTGGGTATGCTCTATTTGTCGTGCCTTCTGAACCTACCATGGCGGAAACCATCATGGCAAAACTCGGAGCAAGCTCTTTCTTCTCATTTCTATAAAAATAAAGTGTCGCGACATCTTTCTTGACCGACCCGTCTCCTACAAGCCATCCTAAAACTAATCCTTCTTCTTTTGTCCCTACCGTTCCAAAAGCAGGACCAGTAGATAACATAATCTTATCTCCTTTTAAGAGTCCGCCTGCTTTTTTAATTCCTTCTAGGGTCACTACCTTGTGATCAAAAGTTAATCGAAGTTCATATCCTTCACGAGTCGCGAGTCTATAAACGTCTTTTACCCCGCTTGATTTGACATGAGTTGAAAGATAACTTTTGCCATTGACAACCGCTTGAAAAGGCATACCTTCTTCAAATAGTTGTCCCATTGTCTTAAGTCCTTTAGTAGTTGAGACCAGTGTGTCTCTGGTAACGCATGGATTTACGCAGTTAATTCGGTTCCAATACCAATTATTGTGCAATTTATTGTATCTTTCCATAAAGACTACGCCAGGCTCAGCAGACCTCCAGGCGGCCTCGGCAATTAGATCCCACATGGCGCGGGCGCGCACTCGTTTGTGTTTTATAACTTTCTTACCCATGGCCTTCCATGTATATATATCTCCGTCCCATTTTTCATCATATTCAGGGTCTTTTCTGTCAGGGAAAACAAGATCCCAATCTCCATCTTTTTCAACCGCTTCCATGAAGGAATCTGAAACGCAGACTGAGAGATTTGCTCCATTGATGCGGGAAAGATCTTGCTTGACGGTAATAAATTCTTCAACGTCTGGGTGCCAATCCCAAAGCATTAACATCAAAGCTCCACGTCTTGAGCCGCCTTGTTGAATAATATCTTTTGTTGCAACAGAGAAAAGTTCTGCCCAATTGCATGGGCCGGATGAGAATCCGTTTACTTTTTCAACGCGGTGTCCGCGGGGCCTAAGCGATGATAGATTGATACCGACTCCTCCACCGCGGGCCATAATCTCAACCATTTGTTTTAGGGTCTCTAAAATTCCATCACGGGAATCAGCGGGGGATGGAATAACAAAACAATTATAATATGTAACTTCAAAACCGGTGCCGGCGCCTGCTAAAATTCTTCCTCCCGGAACGTATTTGAAATCCTGCATTGCATAATTGAACTCCTTTTCCCAGCGCTTTTTGTTATCAGACGTTGTTTCAACATCAGCAACAGCTTTTGCTACTCTTCTCCACATGCGGTCCGGAGTTTTTTCTTGCGGATTACCTTTCTTATCTTTTAAAGAGTACCGATCTAAAAATACTTTTTGTGATAACCCCGTGAGTTTCATATTTATTATTTATTATTTATGATTTATTATTTAATTAGTTTTTTTAGTTCTTTTTCAAAATCTTCGAGATCTACAAATCTTTTAAATACGCTTGAAAATCTTATATATGCTATCTTGTCAAGTTTCTTAAGTTTACTTGCGACCATTTGACCGATTTTTCTTCCTTCAACTTCAACCGATTCTCCTGAAATTAATTCTCTTTCAATCTCATCTACTATATTATTAATATTCTCTGCTGAAACCTTTGTTTTTTCGCAAGCCTTCATTAAGCCTGTCCTGAGTTTTTCCCTGTCAAACTGTTCTCGTCTTCCGTCCCTTTTCTTGACTATTAGAGTTACATTTTCTATTCTTTCGTATGTGGTATAGCGCTTACCGCAAGCAATACAATTTCTTCTGCGTCTGATGTTTGTCCCATCCTCAGAAACTCTAGTTTCTACGACTTCTGAATCTTGGCTTTTACAATAAGGACATTGCATATAATTAAAGGTATTCTAATAAAAAAAATCAGTCTGATTGTTCAAGGTGCAAAGACTATATATAGTGCCAAGTAAAATAGTAGAACACTAAATCTTGCGCGTCAACTACCAACTTCTAGATCAAAATATACCAATGGCTTTTTTAGCCTTGAGATGCGGTAATAACCGCCGGCCGGCGGTTAGGGGCAGAAAAACTTATCGGACCAGGACAATTTATGAATATAAAAAATGATCACAAGTTAAAATTAGATTGTTATTTGAGGAGAAGACTATCGACGGATTTTTGGAATTCCAGCAGTCTATTCTCCTCTATCTGAAGCTGATTGGAAAAATCTTTTGAAAGTACTTTTTCTATCATAGACAGCACTTCCTGGTGTTTAATGACCGCCTTTTTCATATTATGTAAAACTGTATCAACATCCTTGCCCATTTTTTTAGCATCGGTTGCACTTGACACGGCATTGTGGAAATAGTTATTGCTTTTTGAGAGAGTTGAAATTGAAATATCCCCTTTTCCTTTATCTGCTAAAAGCTGTGCTGCATAAATTCTTTTATCAGATGTTAATAGATTAAACTCGGCTTCTTTTACGGGATCTGAGATTAACATTGAGATTATTCTATCGCGCAGAGCCTTTAGAAAATGCAAGGGATTATCAGGCAATATCCCGGGATAAGGCAAAGGGTATTCATCGACAGTTTGTGAACTCTCAGTCGCCTCCTCCTCATTTTCAGGGGCCATAACATCTTCCTCTACTACAGTTGGAGAGATTCGAGTTTGGGCCAGTGTCTCGGGCCTTGGGGTAACTATGTAAAAAAGGGCAATGAGGACAGAGAAGCCTAATATAACTTTCCCCATATAGATTTTCATAATCATAACCCCAAGCAATTGGATTGTCAAGGAGCGTCAAGCGACGCAGACCCCTCCAAAATCGCTCCATGAGCCGTGAACGAATAGTTCTGAAAAGGCGAATGGTAAGATTGGTGGGGTCAACCCCGGCCAGTAATTATTTGACATCCACTCTATTTTTGTCCCATACTTGGAATAGATACTGCTCTATGAAATCTTTTTTTTGCTGTTTGCTGTTTACTGTTTACTGTTTACTGTTTACTGGAACAGCCGATGCGCAATTTCAAAACCCAAACTACCTTAACACCAATTCCAATGTCCCCCAAAATTTAAACACATATACTCAAGCGTTTTTATAAATATTGCGTCAACGCTCTCTTGTATT
>CAYIRD010000070.1:0-4357 GCA_964365755.1 uncultured Gammaproteobacteria bacterium
CGGTCTCCTTCGCTTTTCGCCGGAGCCGAAGCTCGGTCCGACCCACCGCTGTCTCGCTACCGCTCGCAGCCGGTCTCCCTCAGCCTCGCTCGCCTCGCTGAAGCTCCGGCGAAGCGGGCCGGAGCCAGGCCTCATTCCGACCCCTTGACAAGTAATTTACAATATGCTTATGATTATATATAGTGAAAACTGCCCTAAAACTTCGAAAAGGTTTTACTTTAATTGAGCTCCTTGTCGTAATTGGAATTCTTGCGGTACTTCTTGCGATCACGCTTATTGCAATCAATCCTGCTCGTCAATTCTCACAGGCTAATAACACAAAGAGAAGTAGCGATGTGAATGCCGTTCTTAATGCCGTAGGACAATACGCGGCTGACAACAAAGGAGCTCTTCCAACCGGAATAGATACGACAGTTAGAACTATTACTGACGCGGCGGGCGGTGCAAATATTTGTGTGTCCCTTGTCCCACAATACATTGCTGCTCTTCCGGTTGATCCACTAACCAACAATGGCACAGCAGTTACAAATTGTGCGGCGTCCTACAATACAAATTATACAATTGTTAGAAGCGCAACAAATAATAGGCTAACTGTGGCTGCACCTGCGGCTGAGCTTTCTGCGAGTATTTCTGCTTCCCGCTAGAACCAACCCTTTTTTGATTCTTTCTCAAATTCTTCAAGAATTTGTTTTTGCTTTCCGCGAAGCTTTTGTGGGATTGAAACTCGTATCCGAACATAGTGATCCCCGCGGCTCTCACTGCCGGCATTAATTACCCCGCGCCCCTTCAAGCGAATTAAAGCGCCAGGCTGAGTTCCTTCAGGAATTTTGAGCTTCACCTCTCCATCTATGGTTTCAACATCCACTACGCCGCCAATTGCTGCCTGTATCATTGAGATCTCTTCCTCACTTATTATATCTTGCCCTTCTCTAACAAATCTTGCATGGGGTTTTACATCAATTATTAAGTCAAAATCATCAAATCGAATCCGTGATCCGTCATTTACACCGGCCGGTATTTTGATCTTTTTTGCCGCGCCGTTTATGTTTACGTCTTTCTGAACTCCTTTGATTGCCTCCATGAAATCAATTGAAATCGAATAAGTAGGTTTTCGCCTGCCAAAAGGGGCTGCGCTGCCAAAGAATTGTTCAAATATTTCGAAAGGATCTGAAAAGCCTCCAAAATCCCAGCCCGAGGCTGGTCCGCCTCTGGCGGAAAAACCCTGCGTTCCTCCGCCTGTTGAATATGTGTATGTGAATGGGCCTTGCTGGCTGGTCCGAAATCCACCGAATCCACCTCCAAATGGTCCCCCTGCCCCGCCTCCGCCTTGGAAAGCCGACGGTCCAAACTGGTCATATTGTTGTCTTTTATTGGGATCGGAAAGAACTTCGTAAGCGTGATTTATCTCTTTGAATTTTTCCTCCGCTTCGCGAGTCTTATTTTTGTCAGGGTGATATTGAAGAGCCAATTTTCGATAAGCCTTCTTTATTTCTTCCGGGCTTACCGATTTTGAAATACCTAGAATTTGATAGTAGTCACGTTCCGCCATACCTGGTTATTAGTTCTTCGTTCGTGGTTCATCGTTTTATTACGAACTAACTACGAACCAACTAACTATGAACTAGAATGTATTTTAGCAAACGTAGATAAAGAATGCCAGCCTCGACTAGACGTCGAGTCTAGGCGGGCCAACAGAGATCCTTTGCCCCTTGAACCGGGGCTCAGGATAAAGCAAAGCTTTAATTAGGTTCGCAGATAAGAGTGCCTATCTTTATGCTCCCCGGAAGAGCCTTAGAAGGCTTTGAATCTTCACGGCAAGTATACGTTTTAACAGCAGTCGGAGACGGTTTTGGGGGCGCACTTGTTGGTGGTATTACAACAGGCGACGGAGAAGGTTCTCCCTGACCTGAAGCTCCTGTTGGCGATACGGGAACAGAAGGTGTGATGGTTGTAGGGCTGGGGGTTATATCCGTACAAGAAGTTAACGCTTTATATGCGTTGAGTCTTGGACCAATAAAATAATCAGGCGATATAGGGTCTCCCCCATTCACAAGACATGACAGTATTTGATCATTTGAAAGCTGGGGTTTTGCTGCTAACAATAACCCTACGACTCCTGAAACATGAGGTGCCGCCATGGATGTACCACTTCGGGGACCATAAGTATTCCCAGGGCGTGTTGAATAGATTTCTGTCCCCGGTGCCGCAATATTGACTCGAGTACCATAATTTGAGTTACTAGCCCTTGTGTCAGATATTGTTGAATTACCGACCGTTATAACCCCATCACATGACCCTGGAGATGAGTTTTGAGCGTCTATACCTGCGTTCCCCGCAGCTGCAACCACTACAACCCCTTTATCTAGAGCATAATCTATGGCAGCTTGATATATTGGATCATTTTTGCAAGGAGCAGTATACCCCGGTGGGGTTCCAATACTTAGATTAATCACTTTTGCTCCATTGTCCGCAGCATATCTTATTCCCTCAGTAATTACCTTTCTATTTCCAGATCCCAATTTATCCATTGCTTTCACTGCCATCAAAGTAACATTCCAATTCACTCCGGAAACTCCTATATTGTTATTAACAACTGCTCCTATTGTTCCCGCGACATGTGTCCCATGACCATGATCATCCATTGGATCATTATTTCCCTTAACTAAATTTAATCCTTTTATGATATTCCGGCCGGAAAAGTCTTGGTGATTATAATCTATGCCTGAATCAATAACCGCAACAGTTATGGAATTTGAACCTTTTACTGAATCCCAGACTCTTGGAGCCTCTATTCTTTCTAGCCCCCACAATTGTCCGAAGTAGGGGTCATTAGGGACTTCCTGAATTACATCAATATAATTTGGTTGAATTTTCTCAATTTCTTTAAGATTAATCAATTCTTGCCCGGCTTTTTCGATATCTGTCCCTTGTTTAAATTTTAAAACATAGTAATTTTTTAAACTTGGATCATCAGATTTAAAAACTTTTTCCTGTGATTCTACACCTAATTCGTCGAATTTCCTTGCGAGTGTTTCAAGTTCTCCTTTGGTATAAGACTCCTTTAGTCTTACAATCAATTGATCGGGGACGTACGGCGCGGTTGGCTCAAAAGTTTTTTTTGAGATTTTACTGGATGGAATTTGCCCTTGGTTTTGAAGCGCTGATATTACAAAAATAGCAATTGGAAAAAGGAGAAGAACCCCTAAAATAAACATTGCTATTAAAATGAAATTTTTCTTAAGGAAAGGGGGAATTTTATCTTGGTTCGCAAGCTTGGGTTCTTGGTCCAGCGGAATTTGGTCCATTGCCATATTTTTTAGCCAGCCTTCTGCACCTGGGCGCCGCCCCGGAGGGGCTCTGCCCCGGAGGGGAGTCCGTCACCTGTAGATCCTGTACCCTGAGGAACACCATTTTCCGCCAAAGGCGGGGAAGAAGCTATTGGCGTGGCACCGTAAATTGGTTCGGACTGAGAGCTGGTAGGGGTGGGGGTGGACTGAGCCCCGGCTCCGGCGGGAGCGAGGGAGATATTGCTGCGAGCGTCAGCGGAGACAGCGGTGGGTGCCGAGGGTTGTGGTGCTAGTTTTGTGAAAGTAAATTTATCATTAGCCGAATCAAAATCAATTAGAATAACATCCCCTGTTACAAACTTTCGCGAAATTATTTCAAGTGATATAGGGTTTTCTATTGCTGTTTGAACTAATCGTCTTAGAGGTCTTGCCCCATAAATGGGGTCATAACCTTCTTTTGCAAGCTGATCCAGGGCGGCTTTTGAAATTTGAAGTTCATATCCCTGATCTTTTAAAAGTTTTCTGGTCTTCTCAATTCCAAGTTTTGCGATGTCTGACATGTCCTCCGGCCTCAAAGGTTTAAATACAACAAGCTCATCAAAACGGTTCAAAAGCTCGGGTCTAAAGAATTTATGCAGTTCATCAAGGAGAATTTTTGTAACTTCAGCAAATTTCTTATCAAGCTCTTGCTGCCTGCCCTGAGCACTTGTAGCACCGTTCTTTTGACCCGGGTCACCTGCTCCAAATCGGCCAGCCTCGCCGAGTCTAGGCGGGCCGACCCCGCCAGCTTGACTTAACTGCTCTTGAATTATTTTACTTCCAATATTTGAGGTGGCAATAATTACTGTGTTTTTAAACGAGACCGTATTGCCTTTATTATCAGTAAGCCTTCCATCTTCAAGAAGTTGTAGAAGAATATTGAAAACATCAGGATGTGCCTTTTCAACTTCATCCAAGAGCACTATTGAGTATGGTTTGGTCCGCACGGCCTCAGTGAGCTGTCCCCCTTCTTCATACCCAACATACCCTGGGGGTGCTCCAATCAATTTTGCCACTTCATGTTTCTCCAT
>CAYIRD010000071.1:0-4232 GCA_964365755.1 uncultured Gammaproteobacteria bacterium
TTGTAATATATATGGATGTTAGCATTTTCAGCACCTAGAAATTGCCTTTAGCCCAGATTCAACCTTGATACCCGATCCTGTCCGATAAGGTCGGTCCTCTCCATTTGCAGTGCCGTTGCTCTTAAGGGAATATTTGTGATACTATATTGACTATGAAAAAACATATTCTACAATTCAATATTTCAAAAGGTGACGATTTCTATGTAGCGCAAGGAGTCGATGTGCCGGTGATTACACAGGCAAAAACTCTTGACGAGTTGGTGGTGAATATTAACGAAGCTGTAGAATTACATCTTGAAGGGGAAAACCTTGCAGATGCTGGTATTGCGGAAACTCCGTCAGTTCTTGTCAATTTTGAGTTGCCTGCTTATGCCTAAGTTAAAAACTCTTTCAGGAAAGGATATCCTGAGTATCTTGGAGAAGTTTGGCTTTTCTGTAGTAGGTCAGAAAGGTAGTCATGTAAAACTAAAAAGAATTAAAGGTGGAGATTCCCAAATTCTTACAATTCCAAATCACAAAGAACTTGACAAGGGAACTTTAAAGGCGATTTACAGCCAATTGTTGCGATATGTATCCGACGAAGAAATAAGAGGTTATTTCTATAGTAACTAATAACCACTTGTGCTTTTCTAATCTTTCTATAGGTTCTACATAGGGTTCCCCTATGTAACCAACGAAAGAATAGGGAAGGGTTAGCAAAAACCCCCTTTCTCGAAAGAGATCGGGGGTTTTTGTGTGCTAGCTATAAACACTAAAACACTAATAAGGACCGCCCTTAGTAAATTTACTAAGGGCGGTCCTTATTTTATTTTCCAATATGGTGTACAATGTCGATTATGCAACGAAAAGTAGATTTTTCGACCGGGGAATATTACCACATCTATAATCGTGGGACCGACAAACGTACCATCTTTCTAAGTCCCCACAATTATCAGCGTTTTCAAGCTCTTTTATATGTCTGCAATAGTACTGCTCCAGTAGATATAGCAAAACATTTTCGCGAAGGGCGGTCCTTCGTAGAACTTTTTGGAATCAGTCGCGGAGAAACCTTAGTGGATATTATTGTTTACTGTCTTATGCCGAATCATTTTCATATTTTGATTCGTGAAAAAGCCGAAGGTGGAATTGCAAAATTTATGGGGAAACTCTCGACCGGGTACTCAATGTATTTTAACGGTAAAAATGACCGTACGGGTGTGCTATTCGAGGGGAGATTTAAGGCGAAACATGCTGTTTCTGACGAATATTTAAAATATCTTTTTGCTTACATACACCTGAACCCAGTGAAACTTATCGAACCAAAATGGAAAGAGAACGGCATTCACGATCGTCTTGCCGCACAAGATTATTTGAACAACTACACATATTCAAGCTACCTTGATTGGCAGGGGAAAGTGCGCCCCGAGACAAAGACTCTTAATCGTGAAGCGTCTCCCGAATATTTCACAACAGTAAAAGATTTCGATGATTTTGTGGACGAGTGGCTCACATTTAAAGACGAGTAATTAACGCATACAAAGGACCGCCCTTAGTAAATTTACTAAGGGCGGTCCTTATTTTTATATTTATTTTTTGCAAGAGAGTGGCTTTCTGGTATGATTGCCGGTATATGTTAAATAAAAATATCGCTATCATGGTTGTTTTCATACTTGCTTCAGGTCTCGGGTTGTATATTTACCAAGATATGAGGGGTAAGAATAATGATGTGTCACAAAATTCCTCGACAACGCCGCTCATTACAAACAGTGGAATACAGGCAACGGGCGACTATACCCTTGAGCAAGTTTCTATAGAAAAAACAAAAATTCCAACCCCAAACCTTAATCGCCCGCTTACGTTTTCAACAGATCTTCCACCAGAAGCAAAGAAGATTCTTGCTGACAACACCAAGCGTCTTATCGATATTCTCAAGAGCGATAGCTCGCAGTTCAACGCGTGGCTTGATTTGGGGAGCTACAGAAAACAAAGCGGCGACTATGAAGGAGCGCGAGAAGCTTGGGAATATGCCGCGATAATCGCCCCGGAAAGCTATGTTCCTTGGAACAATTTGGGTGATTTGTATGCAAACTATCTTAAGGATTACCCCAAGGCCGAAGAGAACTTTAAGAAATCGATTCAGAAAAAATCCGACTATATCAACGGCTACCGCGCCCTCTACGAGCTGTATCATTACTCCTACAAAGAAAAAGCGAGTCTTGCTCCGCAGGTTCTAAAAGATGGGTTGTCAAAAAATCCAAAGAGCACGGACTTGATGGTTCTTCTCGCGCAATATTATAAAGAAGCAGGGGACAAGACACAGGCCCGCAGTTACTACAATCAAGCCCTCAACGAATTCAATAAAACCGGCAATACTTCCATGGCCGCCCTTATTCAACAAGAACTCACCAACCTCTAGCCCAATTTTATCCTTTAGGTTTGACACTGCCACTGCCAGCTGTACCATGAAGATAGTTCATAGAAGCCTTTAACAAGGCGGAGGGTAAGATTGTGGATGCTCATAAAAAAGAAGGCATTATTCCAAGAGAACCTGGTCCATTGGGGGTCATAATTGGTGATGTAAAGAGAGTCTTCAGCCATCTTTGGCAGGGCTCTCAGGAAGTCATTGATGCGATTGAGGGGGTTAAAAAGGGAAATCTAAGCCCCGAAGAAGCGCTCGAGCTCTTTTTTGGCAGTGGTTCAAAGGACCCGATCCTTCGCTGTTTTTTGGTACTTATCTCACTTAATAATAAAGCTACACTTGAGCTTCTCGATGATCTTCAGGTTGTCCCTAAGCGCGAGTGTGTCTACGGTGATGTGGATGAAGCCTATGATTGGTTTTTTAAAGATATTTACGCAAAACAAAGTGTTTGCAGTGGGAGACATGATCAGGGTCGTAAAAACCCCAGATCAACTGCGCGATAAAGGGATTTATCACTCAGTTTTACTTTATAGCAGAAAGGTGTACCATGGAGGTATAGTATTGGCATATGAATCCCGTTAGAGATATATCAGTTTGTTTTTCATACACACCATGAACATATCTATAAAACGTATAAATCTTGCAGGATGTGGTAAATTTACGGAAGCGTATCGATCTCAGGCAAGAATATTTTACACAGTAATAACACAGATAGGGAGTGTTGCCTTTCAAAACAAGGAGTACGCTTCCTATCTCTAACGGGATGAAAGAAGCGTTAGATAAAGATTTTTTCAAATTTTTAGCGGGATTTGCCAGTATTCTTACGGTTGCAATTGTTGGTATTCTCGCTGTTGGATATTACGAAATGCAAAACGGAAGTGGTTCCGCATCTGCTCAACCTGGGACAACTCAAGTCGGGCTCTAGTTACCTGTTGGTGCGGGGGTTGACGTCACATATATTGACGCATATACTGTTCCCACAAGCCCTAGAAAATAGGTTCCGGAATACCGGGTAACATCCTATCGAGGTCGAAGTTCCGGTGCGTTCGGTGAGCACATTGGAATGGCTTTAGTAAGACGGCTTTTGGCCGTCTTTTGTTATTAAATTAAGGAGCATAGCGACTATAATTTAAACAACCCAGTGAAATAACTTCAAATCAGGCAATATGTTCTATTACACATATATATTATTTTCACGCAAGGATAAAAAAGCATATGCAGGGTATACACATGATTTGAAGTTAAGATTTGAGGAGCATCGCAAAGGATATGTACCGGCAACAGAAAATAGAAGGCCACTCAAACTTGTTTATTATGAAGCATGTTTGAATAGATCTGATGCGATGAAGCGTGAGAAATATTTCAAAACCCACTATGGGCGGTTATTTCTCAAGAAACGTCTCAAATCTTATTTCACCGGGTAGTAATTTTTAAGTCGTTAGCACTCCTAAAAATTAGCTATGCCAATTAAAAAAGAACAGAAGGCAGAGATCGTGCAAGAACTCGGAGAATTGGTCAAAAAATCAAACTCCGCAGTGTTTGTTAATTTCCACGGATTGAATGTCGCAGAATCAACCAAATTGCGACGAGAACTTCGTGCGAAAGAGATCGGGTATACGGTAGCAAAAAAGACTCTTGCAAAACGAGCGTTTGAAGGCGCAAAAATAGAAGGAGAAGTTCCTGATCTTACGGGCGAATTCGCGTTTGCCTATGGAAAAGACCTCATTGCACCGGCACGCGAAGTTTTTAATTTCCAGAAAACTCATAAGGAGAATCTTGAGATTGTGGGAGGAATTTTTGATGGGAAGTTTATGAATAAGGAACAGATGATGGG
>CAYIRD010000072.1:0-4122 GCA_964365755.1 uncultured Gammaproteobacteria bacterium
TTATGGTTTGATCGGTCAAGTTGGGCCAAGATGAAACGAGGAATTACTCTTATTGAGGTAATAATAGTCGTGGGTGTGCTCCTAACCTTAGTTGGAATGGCAAGCGTTAGTTTTTTACCTCTTAGGAGCAGAAGTTTTTTAGATACAGCTGTTACAACTCTTGTTTCAGATCTTAGGTCACAGCAAATTAAAGCTTTAGCGGGAGACACAGAGGGGCGCTCTGTTAATGATAATTATGGCATCTATTTTGGGACAAATTCTTATACTCTATTCCATGGAACGAGTTTTAATCCGGACGATCCTTCTAATTTTATGATAACTCTAGAGGATAACATATCAGTTAACTCAACGTTACCTTCATCTCGAGTCATCTTCTCAATTAAGAGTGGCGAGGTTCTATCATTCTCGGAAACGCAAAATTCTATAACTCTAGAAGATACCGTAGCGGACAATTCTAAAACAATAAACATCAATAGATATGGTGTTGTCACTTCTGTGAATTAAAAATTCAAAATGCAAAATTCAAAATTACAGTTCAAAGTTCAAAATTTTAAAAACCTTAAACTCTCAATTGCAACTTTTAACTTTAAACTTTTAACTTTAAACTCCTGGCGGCGCCAAAGGGGGCAGGCCTTGGTTGAACTTCTAGTAGCTCTTGCTTTTGCTTCAATGTTACTTCCAGGACTAATAACAGGACTTGTAGCTTCGAGGGAAGGGAAAGCACAAGAAATACAGAGACTTGAGGCAACAGGACTTCTTCGTGAGGCAGAAGAAGCTTTGCGTGTAGTACGTGAGCAAAACTGGACAGGGATCTCAACTAATGGGACTTATCATCCACAAGATTCAGGAGCAACATGGTCACTTTCCACGGGGCAAGAAAGCTTGAACGGATACACACGCCAAATTACAATAAGCGATAAGCTCCGAGATACAAATGGAAATGTTGTAGCAACGGGCGGACAGCAGACCCCTCAACAAAAAAAGCTGTAATTACCGTTTCGTGGAATACTCCTTATTCTTCGCAAGTAACTTCAACAATATATTTAACTCGGTATCTCAACAATACAACATTTACACAAACTTCTGTTGCAGATTTTGCCGCGGGGACTCACTTGGGAACAGTGGTAACTAATACCGGTGGCGGAGAGGTTGTGCTGGGTGCGGGAGGAGGGGGAGATTGGTGTAATCCTAATCAATATATAGCAGAAGATCTTGATCTTCCTAAAAGCGGTGTTGCAAACGCTGTCTCGGCTTACGAAGGAAGAGTTCTTGCAGGGACTGGAGAGAACTCTTCCGGAGTGTCTCTTGCAGATGTCACTGTAACAAACACTGACCCCCCAGTAGCTTCTATTGCTGGAACATTTAACGGTTATAAGACAAATGATGTATTTGTAGCAGGTAATTATGGATATATAGGAACAGACACTAACTCCAAGGAGGTAGTTATAGTTAATATGGCAAGTCTCCCCTATACCGAATCGGGATATTTCGATGCGCCAGGAAATACGGACACGAATAGCGTTTTTATTGTCGGCAACACCGGCTATATGACGCAGGGATCAAGACTTCGCAATTTTAATCTTCTTTCCTGCAGTGGCGGCAATAGGACAGGGTCTTGTCCGGCAATTGACTCAGATGGTGCTGCAATCTCCGCCACCGGAACATCAGTTATAGTTTCAGGAAACTATGCCTTTGTTTCAATCGCAGGGCACATAAGGGAACTTGAGATTTTTAACATCTCAAACCCCACAAATATCACAAGGGTTGGGTGGGCGGATGTTAATGGTGAAGCCGCGAGAGATGTTTTTATGAATTCCGATGCATCCCGTGCTTATATTGTAACCGATGCATCCGCTTCACTACCAGAGTTTTTCATAATCAATACAACAAATAAAAATTGCAGTGATTGTCCTGATGTAGGCACTTACAACGCAGGAACATCCGTTAATCTTAAAGCTGTTGAGATTGTCCCCGGAAACCGTGCAATTGTCATTGGTCAGGGGGGAGAAGAATACCAGGTAATTAATATTTCTCAGGAAACAAGTCCTACAAAATGCGGAGGGATGGATATTAATTCAGGTATTAACGACAGTACATCAATTCTTGAAGCTGATGGAGATGCCTATTCATATATTGTTACAGGCGATGCAAGTGCCGAACTTAAAATAATTGAAGGAGGACCAGGGGGTCAATTCTCCACATCAGGGACTTTTACGTCGAGCGCATATGATGCCGGCGCAATGGTTGCTTATAACAGAATTGTTCCTAATTTTATTGAACCGGCAGGCTCCAATATTGATCTGCAAGCTGCTGTTGCTTCCGCCGTTAACGGAAGCTGCACCAATGCTTCTTATTATTTTGTAGGGCCGGACGGAACCTCAGGTACTTTTTTTGCAACATCTTCGGCTATTCCGCTTATTAATAATGGCCAAGGATATATTAATCCTGAACGCTGTTTTAAATATAAAGCGTCTTTAACAACAACTGATCCGCTCTCCTCGCCAATACTATATGATGTAACCGTAAACTATTCGCCATGAAAAAAAATTACCACCGTGCGGGATTTACCCTTGTTGAGCTTCTTTTATATATGGGACTTTTGATACTTTTTCTATTAGTCCAAACCCAAATTTTAACCTCAGTCCTTGGGGTTAGACTTGAGTCCGAGGCAAATTCAGCTGTCCAGCAGGATTCGCGGTTTATCATAGCCAGGCTTATACACGACGTGAATCGCGCGGAAAGTATCGTGACACCAGCAACTCCGTCCGCACAGACCAATTCTCTGGCGCTTACTATTGACGGGGTTTCACATACATATTCTCTTTCGGGAGATAATTTAATAATCACAAACAATCTTGGAACCAATAATCTAAACAGTTTTGGAACAAAAATCTCTGGTCTTGCTTTCAAAAGACTTGGGAATGCCGGCGGGAAAAACACAGTAACCATATCTTTTACCTTAACAAGTATTACGGAAAGAGAATTTGGATCTGAGACAAGAACAATTCGAACAACTTCAGGAATAAGATGAGAAAGAAAATACGAATTTTAAAAAATGGGCTTGCCCTGAGGAGAGAAGCGACGAAGGGTCAAACTCTTGTATCTCTGATGGTCTTTATGGTCGTAGCAATAATCATCATAACCGCCGCCGTAGCCGTAACTATAATCAACAGTAAGTCTACGAGCAAGTTTTATCAGGGCACAGTCTCTTATACTCTTGCCGAGGCAGGTATTGAAAATGCAATCATTAGATTGTTACGGGACCCTGACTACACCGGAGAAACACAAATTTTAGATGGCAATACTATAGAAATCCAGGTGTCGGGCGGAGGCGGCGCTCCCTACACCATTACATCATCAGGCACAAATGGGAATTTCACAAGAACAATTCAGGCAACAGCGTCTTATAATGATAATGTATTGACTATTGCTTCCTGGCAAGAACAATAGTAGAAAAAAGTATGAATTTTAATAATAGATCCCGCTCTATTTTGTTTCTTAGAAGAGACGGATTAGATTTTTATGAGGATAAATCAGGGCGTATTTTGCTTTTTCCTTTCTCAAGGGAGGTGGTCTCTTCCATGGAGATTATCAATGTGGAAGAGTTCAGGAAGCAAATCAAAGCATTTATTGAAGCCAACAGGGTTTTAGCAGCAGATATTATAATTGTTTTATCGGCAGATGTTCTGTTTGAAAAAGACATTCAAACTCAAGACCCAAATATTCAGGTTCAAGAAACTCAGAAATTTTTAGATTTAGTTCCTTTTGATTCTATAAGTACTAAAGTTATTCCTGGTCAAGGAGGAGTAAGAATTATAGCTGTGAATAGAAATTTGGTAGATGTGTTAAAGGCTTCTTTTGAAGAAATGGAATTTTTAGTTGATGGAATGGTACCGTATGAGGCCCTTGACCAAACACTTTGGGGTATAAACTCTTTAAATATCGAGACATCAAAGACCATAGTTGGGCAATTTGACTCACTTAAAGAGGCGAGTTTTGATTTTGAAAGAAGCGAGAATAAGATTGCCCCCAAAGCTGATTTACAAAAAGATACTAAAGGGAAAATTCCAAGAGTCTATTTTATGTTGGGTGTTTTTGTCCTGCTTTTAGTGATACTAGCGT
>CAYIRD010000073.1:0-3975 GCA_964365755.1 uncultured Gammaproteobacteria bacterium
GAAGGCTTTTGATGAACAGACCTTGCGTGATTTACAGCGTCAACAAATGCTCGAATATTATGCCCATCAACTTCCTGGACAAACCAATTGAATGATTGGTACTTTGCAGTAAGAAATTCAAGCGGCATTACGTTTTCTGTAAAACCGTCTATCTGAATATTGTTGCGGTCTATTATCACTGTCAAATTATCAAGTTTATTCTTAGCCGCAAACATGGCGGCTTCCCAAGTGTTTCCTTCCTGGTGCTCCCCATCTGAAGCGATACAGTAAATGTGATAGTTTTTCTTGTCCAAGCGCCCCGCCAATGCCATACCAATGGATTGCGAAATCCCCTCACCCAAGGGTCCGGAGGTTGTTTCCATTCCCGGGAGTGCAGATCTATGCGGGTGCCCTTGAAGCCGTGAGTTAATTTTTCGCAAAGTTTTTAATTCGGTAATAGGAAAATATCCTGCCATAGCCATAACAACATACCTTATTGGGCAAATATGGCCGTTTGAAAGGACCAAACGGTCTCGGTCTGCCCAGTTGGGTTGTTTTGGATCGTGGTTTAAAATGTGAAAGTAGAGGGCAATGAAAATGTCCGCCATTCCCAAGGGGCCAGCCGAGTGCCCAGAGCCCGCCTCAAGCAAAGTCGATATAACAAGTTCGCGTGCTTTTGTAGCCTTGAGCTCTAGATCCTTTAATTTTTCATCATGTACTTCTTCTAGCATGTTTTTTTGAATATATATAATTCGATTGAACTTCTCGGCGATTTAAAAAGGGATTAATTATAATCTTTTCTGCTTTTAACGCTTCGGGCTTCTTAGTAACTATTATGAGATCTGAAACATTTGATGGCAATCTTCCCGTTTCTATACCATCGCCTGTTTTCTCAAAAAAGTCAAGGCTATTATTTCTATTTAAATATATCTCTCTCTCAAGTTGCAACTCGCTGGCTCGCTCAAGAGTTTCAGAATCACCTATAGCTCCCGCAAAATGTGCGTTGTCCCAACCGTCCGAAGCAAAAGAACAAATAGTAATGTCGCGGCCTACATATTCAAGCGCTGCCAATACCAACTCCTGGTTTCGCCCGCCTTTTCCTGATTTTTTTGAGACCTTAACAATTGTTTCCCCACCTACCAAAAGAATTGATCCTGGTTCTGTCTCGTCTATAAGTCTTTCAGAGGCATATTTTGCTTCTCCTTGAAAGCGATCCGAGAAGATTTTTGCTTTCCATCCAAGCCTCATTGCCCTTTCGAGCATAGCAGAAAGAGCTGTTTGATTTGAGAGAACAATATTATTGTGCACTTTTCCAAAATATTTCTTATCGTGAGGATTTTCAATAAAAGCATCACGCGACAAACTCAGTTCTTTCTCAAGATCGTATTTCTTTATTATATTAATTGCGTTGTCAATAGTTGTGGAGTCGTATACTGTCGGCCCCGATGCAATAGTTGAGAGATCATTTCCCGGAACATCTGAATAAATAAGTGTTACTATACTTGCAGGATATAGAATTTGCGCTAACCCTCCGCCTTTAACATCTGATAAGTGTTTACGCACAATATTCATTTCAGTAATATCGGCACCGGATTTTAGAAGAGATTTTCCAACAGCTATTTTCTGAGTAAGTGAGATTGCATGCGGATGAACTAACATTGCGGATCCGCCACCACAGATTACAACTAAAACTAGGTCATTTTCATTTAAGTCCGAAAGTTTCTCTAAAACCCTTTGAGTAAATTTATAATTCGTTTCGGACGGAAGCGGGTGCGTGCCTTTAGTAAATTTTATCTTTTCGAATTTTTCTGCATCTGTGTCTATTACAAAACCGGATGTTATGCGATCGATTATTAGTTTTTCAAGTAGTCTTGAATTTCCGGCAGAACCTTTCCCAAACCCCAAGAGAAAAATTCGTTCAAATTTATCTAGATCGAATTCTTGGTCAACAATCGTCAAGATGTTTCTATGTCTATGAACCTTGGTTCTAAAAACCTCCTCAGGCTGAATGGAGGAAAGTGCGGATTCAACAAGCTCTAAAACTATTTTTCGCTCAGGCGTTTTCGCAAGTTCTCGAAAGTTCTTAATAAACATGGGCATCTATAGTGTATAAATATTGAGTTTTATTGTCCAATCTTGATATGGTATAATACTTAGGATTGAGTCAAAGATGAAAAGAATTCTTCAAGCAATTCGAATTCTTCGAACAGCCTAATTTTTTAGGTGGTACTTCTTTTGGCCTCGATCGTATATATGGATGATAAACCGAAGTATCGTAAAAAACTTGAGGAAGTTTCAAAAATCTCTCTTGAAGAGGCAAAACGACAGTTGCTTTCGGAGGCACGTGATGAGGCTCAAGAAGATATCGCGCGCATAATCCGCGAAGCAGAAGAAGAAGCAAAAGTAACAGCCAATATAAAGTCTCGTGAAATATTGGCAGACGCGCTCCGCCATGGCGCATTAGACATTATTCCCGAATACACAGTGTCGGTTATAAAGCTTACAGGTGAAGATGTAAAAGGGAGAATAATTGGTAAAGAAGGACGTAATATTCGTGCTTTTGAGACAGCAACAGGCGTTGATGTGGGGCTTGATGAAGAAGGAATAATCCGACTCTCATCTTTTGATTCAGTACGGCGCGAGATCGCAAGACGGGCACTTGAATTATTGATCAAAGACACTCGGATTCAACCAATCAGAATAGAGGAGGTTGTTGGACAGCAAAAAAAGGAAGTTTCAAGAGTTCTATTTGAAGAGGGCCAAAAAATTGCAGAAGAAATTGGAGCTTTAAATATTCATCCAGATCTATTATCAATGCTGGGGAGATTTAAATTTAGAACTTCTTTTGGGCAAAATTTAATAGTTCATTCTCTTGAAGTAGCAAAGATTGGAGTCCATTTGGCAGGAGAAATTGGCGCTAATGTTGAGATAACAAAATTGGGTTGCCTGTTCCATGATATAGGCAAAGTTGTATCTGACAAAGAGGGCAGTCATGTACAGCTTGGGGTTGAATTATTACAAAAATACAAGATGCCTCGAGAAATAATTAATGCAGTTGCAGAACATCATGAAGATAAGCCTTTCTCATCAGTTGAATCAGTCTTAGTCTATATTGCAGATGCTGCATCTGGGGGGCGTCCCGGAGCTCGTCATGAAGACGTAGAAGAGTATGTTAAAAGGATTCGAGACATGGAGGAGATAGCCAAAGGGTTTGAAGGTGTCAATGATGCTTTTGCATTTGAAGCGGGCCGTGAATTGCGTGTAGTTATAGATCCCGGAAAACTTGACGATATTGAAACAACAATTACTGCCAAAAGAATAAAAGAGGAGATAGATAAAAAATTAATAGTCCCAGGCGTTGTCCGCGTAACCGCCATAAGAGAATTCAGAGTCTCCGAACCGAAGGAATAATCATTTTTAATCATTTTGACCACTTAAGAGCTAGTTAGATTGATTTTTCGGTCTCTTGACAAACCCCCTTTTAAGAGTTATTGTTATATCAATATAAACATGCTTTTCTTTAACCCAAAATCGAGAGGGGGTGACGATAGTTGGCAAAGTCAGTAACAAAAAAAGAGCTAATTGAACTCGTTGCTAAAAAGGCAAATCTTACAAACAAAGCGTCAAAGGAGGCGACAAAAGTTTTTCTTAATGGTATTAGAGATTCTCTCAAAAGAGGAGAAAAAGTAGTTTTAACAGGATTTGGGACTTTTTCACTCAGAGCCAGAAAAGCACGAAAAGGAAGAAATCCAAAAACAGGTGAAACAATTATGATCCCGGCAAGAAACGCACCCGGTTTTACTCCTGGAAAAAGTCTCAAGAAGGCAGTGAGATAGCCTCAGGAAGAAATTTGTGCTAGGAAGAGAGTAAGCCAGATTCTGTTTTTCGATTGTCATCTATCTAAGTTTCGATAAATTTCGAATCTTTCTCGATTTTAAGAGATGCCCTAAACCTTGATGCTCTTGTAATGCAAATAATAACGCATCAAATCGTAGG
>CAYIRD010000074.1:0-3903 GCA_964365755.1 uncultured Gammaproteobacteria bacterium
CTTCCCTCATGTCATCAGTGTTGGGCTTGTAGGCGAGCCCCAAAATCCCGATTTTTTTGCCGCGAATATCTCCTAAAATTTTTCTGGCTTTTCTAACTATATCTCGTTTTGCCTGCTGATTAATAACTTCTACTTCTTGAAGTAATGAAAATGGATAATCACTATCCTTTGCTATTGATATTAGTGCTTTTACGTCTTTAGGAAAACATGACCCGCCGTATCCCGGGCCGGGAGATAAAAACATATTGCCAATCCTTTTATCCATCCCCATACCCTCAAGTACTTTTAACGCATCTGCTCCTAAAAGTTCTGATAGTTTTGCTACGGCGTTGGCATATGAAATCTTTAGAGCCAAAAAAGAATTGGAGGCATATTTTATAAGCTCTGCGGCTTCAAAATTGGTTAACAGAATTGGCGCTTCAATAGGCTCGTGCATCTTAATTAAAAGTTCCTGAGCCTTGGAACTTTGCGTACCAATTACAACTCTATCAGGTTTCATAGTGTCAGCGATTGCTGTTCCCTCTCTTAAGAATTCCGGAACTGACGCGTAATCAACTCCTGCCCCCGCCGGCTTTGCTTCCTCCAGGATTTTTTGTACCTTTTTATTAGTGCCGGTTGGAACAGTACTTTTGGTCGCAACAACAGTATAACCGTCAAGGTTTTTGCCAATCTGCTCTGCTACATGAATGACTGCCGAAATGTCTGCGTCTCCAGTTTTAATAGGAGGGGTCCCTACGGCGATGAATACCACCTCGGATTGAGGAATTGCAGAACTATAGTCCAGGGTAAATTTTAATCTTCCTGCCTCTATATTTTTTTTAACAAGTTCTGAGAGACCGGGTTCATAAAATGGGACTATGCCCTTTTTTAAATCGTCAATCTTTTTCTTGGTATGTCCAATAACAAAGACTTCATTGCCAAAATCCGCAAAAACAGCGGCAGTAACCAGTCCCACATATCCATGACCTACAAAAGTAATTTTCATTAATATTAATCCCCTCTCCTATTTTCCTCTCCCTAAGGGAGAGGGTTGGGGGTGAGGGCGTCCCATTATTACTTGAAGTGTGTCATAAAAATCCGTCATTTGAAATCCCAAGGCTCTAAGTTTATCATTTTTGAGCATAACTTTAAAGGGACGCCGCGCTCGCCCTGCATATAACTTTTCCCGTGTAGTTGTATCAAGTTTTATTTCCGATAACCCGAGCTCCCGAGAAATTGCTATTCCTATTTCATATGGCGAAAGGAAATTATTGCCTACTAAGTTGACTAAACCCCGCACATTTTTGCCCATTAAAAAATCGAGGCCCCACACTGCATCGTCAATGAATGTAGGTGTAATAATTTGATCTGAAACAAGTCTTGCTATATCCTGATTCAAAAGAATATCCGCAAGACCCCAGACGAAATCTTTTTTTATTTGGGATTTATATCCATAAGGGTAGGACATCCTTGTAATCAAAGCGTCTTGGGGCAAAGTCTTTTCACCCCAAAGCTTAGTCTGTCCATACCAATTAATTGGATTTGGCAGATCTTCCTCTGTATATTCCCCATTCTTTTCTCCATTAAAAACAAAATCTGTTGATATATAAATCATTGGAGTATCATTTTCCCGCGCATAGTCTGCTACGTTTTTGGTACCTACAACATTAATTCCAAATGCGGAATTTGAGTCTTTCCAATCGTTCTCGTCCAAATTATCGAGTTCTAATTCGGAACCCTTTACCACTTTGCTCTTTTTGGTCTTGAATATATCCTCTTTCCTGTCATTTTCACACGAGTCAACATGGGTTTTTGCTGCCATATGAACAATTACTGAGGGCTTCCGATTAGATAAGAACTTGTGAATCTTTTTTTTGTCTGTAATGTCTATTCCGAAAGTCGAAGATATGGGAATAATTTCATATTTACTTTTGAGTAAGTCAAAAAAACGCGACCCAACAAGACCACTCGCCCCTGTTAATGCAACTTTCATGATTTTCCGTATTGTTTTTCGTAGTATCTTTGGTATTCACCATCTCGAACCCGTCTCCACCACGACTCATTCTCTTTGTACCATTCAATAGTCTCAGCAAGCCAAGTGTCGAAATCGTGCTTAGGCTTCCATCCCAGTTCAGTCTTAATTTTTGACCAGTCAATCGCATAACGCCTGTCGTGGCCAGGTCGGTCCTTGACGAATTCAATATCCTCTTCGCTTTTCCCAAGCAAGCGGATAATTTTTCGAGCGACTTCAATGTTAGAAATATCTGATGTATTGCCGCCAACAAGATATGTCTCACCTATTTTCCCTTTTTCAAGAACTGCTTCAATAGCTCGAATGTGATCTTCTACATAAAGCCAATCACGAACATACAAACCATCTCCATATATAGGAACCTTCTTTCCTTCAAGTAGATTGGTGACCGCAAGGGGAATAATTTTTTCGGGAAATTGATAAGGGCCAAAATTGTTGGAACAGTTTGTAATGGTAATTGGTAGACCATAAGTATGATGATAGGAGCGGACTAGATGGTCTGAGCTGGCTTTGCTTGCTGCATATGGACTTCTGGGGCTATAATTTGTTCGTTCATTAAACTTGTTCGGATCGTTCAATTCTAGTGATCCAAAGACCTCATCCGTACTGATATGATGGAATTTTTTAACATTGCTCTTAAGAGCCGCATCAAGAAGTATTTGCGTACCGGCAACGTTGGTCATAATAAAAGGGGCGGGATCATGAATTGATCTATCGACATGACTTTCCGCGGCAAAATGGACAATAATATCAGTTCCCGGCATTACTAATTCAACATCGTCCGAATTCACAATGTCCCCTCGGACAAATTTATAATGAGAATTAGATTCAACATCTTTGAGATTTTCAAGATTCCCAGCGTAAGTTAGCTTATCAAAGTTTACAATTTGATCATCTGGATGATTTGCGAGCCAATATAGAATAAAGTTTGAACCAATAAACCCTGCCCCACCCGTCACCAAAAGCTTCATATTACCCAATTATAGGGAGTTGAAACGGCTCTTTCAAATATTGGAAGTATTTGAGGATAGAATCTCTATGATCAAAAGCAAATTCCTCTTCGATTGGAATTTTTTCTTCCGAAAACCAACCGATTTCAGAAGTTTCGATGTCTGGCTTAAATTTCCCACCAACAACCGAAACAACATAAATAAAATCAATATTCTGTCTATCCTCTTTTCGTCTTTTGGGATTATCATTAATTCTAAACAAAAATTCTACCTTTCCTCTGATGCCGGTTTCTTCGAATAATTCTCTTAGGGCTCCCTCTTTTATATCTTCTCCATGGTCTAAAAAACCACCTGGAATATCATACTTTCCTGCGCCAATAACCTTCGATGACCTTTTTGTAAGAAGTACTTCTTTTTTTTCGTTTAGGGTAAGAGCTTTTACTGTAACATGACGGAGGAATGCTTTATTGCCATTTTCGAATTGACATTCGATCATAGTTCGCCTGCCTTTACTTTTCCGTAAACTAAGTTGTTTGCGCGGAGCAGCTCGTCATGAGAGGTTCCTGCGTCTATCCACCAATCAAGAAGTTTGCAGGTGAGAGTTCCTTCTTCAAGGTAAATATTATTAAGACTTGAAACTTCAAGTTCTTCCCTATCAGATGGTTTCAATTTTCGAATGAAATCAAAAACACGCTCATCATACATATAAATCCCAGTCTGGGCGATGTCTGATTTTGGATGTTCTGGTTTCTCCTCGATAGATAAAACTGTTCCTTCCTCATCCATCTCAATAACACCATATTGACGCGACGATGTATCTGCGTGAACTCCATAAATAACTGCACCTTTTTCTCTTTTTAAAAATTCTTCTGCTGTTTTTTTTAAGTCTGTATTGAAAATATTATCCCCTAAAATTACTAGGATGCGATCATTCTTCGCAAA
>CAYIRD010000075.1:0-3709 GCA_964365755.1 uncultured Gammaproteobacteria bacterium
GATTCCCCTTACCCGCTCACGACTTCAGCTGATCAGCGGGTTATTGGGCCAATGTTGCGACTTGTGGGGTTTCTCCTGTGCATGATCCACAAAGACTCGTCATAAAAAGGTGATGATATTCTAATACCCTCATTGCCCTTAACCTTGATTGGTTGATCCAATTTAAAACGCATGTTTAGACTTTGTTCGCCGGCAGTTTTTACAAGCTTAACTACGTCCGAAATTCCTTCTGTCAAGACAATCCCTTCATTATCGTCTCTATCGCAGTTTGCGTTTCCTTGAGCATAAGTAAAGGAGCTCTCCGAGATCTTGAGACTTACCTGGCTCTACTTTAATAACTCCTGCTTCTTTGCCCCTAATTTCGATATGAATTTCTACTGGCGCTATATTGTTATGCATTCTAGATACAATACAAAAAATAGTCAACAGCTAAAATTAGCTCGGGCGCGGCAAGCGCTACCTCCAAACGGCTATCAAATTCATATTGGCTGCGGAGCTAGGGATCGGACCTAGAATTTCCTGTTCCAAAGACAGGCGTGTTACCGTTACACCACTCCGCAATTTAAACATATTCCTTCTATCCAACCACTTATCTTTCTATTGAGATTCGTACTGCTTTTAATTTTAATTCTCAACAAACCATGATAAGAATTGCCGGTATTTTTCCTTATAGTTTTGGGTATATGTTTCTTAAAATAGATTTTATCAAAATTTAAACGTGGAAATCCAGTAATTTCGGACCAGTATTGTCCTACTTCAGCTGTCTTATCCACATGATTGTCATGTATATAAATATCAAAGTCAATTTGGATGTCTGGGATTTGTAAACAAAATTTTACCCACTTCAAAAATACTTTAATCATAAAGGGATCTGAATTGGAAAATACCACGGGTACTCCCTGATCATATTCTTTTTCTTTAGATCCTTCGGCCCAATATAGCATTATTCCCATTAACCATAGTTCTCTCAAGCTTATACTTCCGTCGATTTCTTTTTTTGCCTTTTCTTTAATCTCTTTTGTAATTGTTAATCTTTGCTGTCTTCTTGCCTCAGCTCCTCTCCTTGCTGATATAAGTTTCTTCTCCGTCAAGCGCTGTTTTTGTGCTTTTGCCAGTCCTACAGATTTTAACCACAAAGATAAAGAGGATTTTGCCACGGGTACTTGCGACAATATCTCGCTATATGAAAGACCCTTTCTCCTTAAATTTAAAGCTAGTTCTCTTTCTTTAAGTTTGTGTTTCATTCGAACAAAGATTACAAGTTCTAGTATAACTTACCTTGGTACAATATTCAAGCCGTAGGCTAAGTCTATGTAATTAGAAGAATATTAGAAGAATTAGGAGATCTAGGGGATTTGTAGTATAATAGACCATCCCAATAAGTACATCCTCTACTAAATAGGGCAAAAATGATTAGAGCATCATCCAATCCGTGCACAAGATGCGGAAAAGAAAGAATAACGTTCAAGAGCTGGACAGAAAAAATCGATACTTTTTTTGGGAAAAGTGAAATTAAATATACTGAAACCGTTTGTCCAGACTCCTTGTGTCAGAAAATTGTTGAACAGAAACTCGCAGAATTGCGCGAGCGTACTCAGAAAGCACTCAGGGAAAAGGAAGCACGAAACCCAAAAAACCGACCCAAACCCAACTAAAAATTAGTCGAATCCACCCTCTTACAGATGTCGAGATTCTTATTTTGCCCCGCAGATTCTGCAATCCTTAAAGTGAGTTGCAGTTATGTAAACAGTTGCAGCTCCTACAAGTACGTAAACTAGTTTCTCAATGGCAGGGGCCGAGCTTAACAATGAGTTCACAAGATTAAAATCAAATAAACCAACCAAGCCCCAGTTAAGACCTCCAACAAAAAGCAATGTGTATGCTGCTATGTGAAGTGCTTTCAAGTTATACTCACCTCCTTCGCCCCGCCGAAGTTTTTAACGAAGGCGGGCCTTCCACACATCTAGCATACGCATAACTTTATATTCGTGTCAAGTGAACTAGGTTACAAAGGTTCGGCCAAGTAAACATAAAAATGATAAAATCAAGAAATGGTTCTACAAAGCTCACCACAAGTGATTCGGAAAATTAAGAACTTTGGGCATCTTATTCAAGCCCATGTTGCAAGAATTGCCTACGGGAATCCTGCGAAAAGGATATTCACCATTGGGATAACAGGAACTGACGGAAAAACAACAACTGCAAGTCTTATTTTCCATATCTTAAAAACAGCCGGTAAGAAGGCGGCTATTATCAATACTTTGGGCGCTCAAATTCAAGACCAATCCTTTGAAACAGGTCTTCATACAACTACCCCATCCTCCTTTGCCATACAGAAATACGTTAAGAAAGCTATAGATCAAGGGTGCGAATTTTTGGTTCTCGAAGTAACTTCTCACGCTCTCGATCAAAACAGAGTCCATGGAATAGATTTTAAGATAGGGGTAGTTACTAATATTACTCATGAGCATTTGGACTATCATAGATCTTTCGAAAATTACTTAAGAGCAAAAAGTAAGCTTCTGAGGAGCGCCGAGACAGCAGTGCTGAACGGAGATGATGAGTCTTATGGAAGCCTGAAGAACATGTTAGCAGACAGAAACATCATTACTTATTCGACAAAAGACAAAGAGAACTATATATTTCCCGGCCTTGCCGCATTCAATATTTCTAATTTTCTTGCAGCGATTTCCGTAGCAAGTATTGTCGGCATAGATAATAAAATAGTCCAAAAAGCTCTTGATAATTTCAAGATGCCCGAGGGAAGACAGGAGGTTGTTTACGATAAGGGATTTCGAATAATAATTGATTTTGCGCATACTCCTAATGCCTTTCAGAACATTCTGTCCGAAGTTAAAAAATCCATAAAAGGAAGATTAATTCATGTATTTGGATGTGCCGGACTAAGAGATAAATCAAAAAGACCTTTGATGGGTGAAATTTCGGCGAAATATTCGAATATCATACTTCTCACCGCAGAAGATCCGCGCTCCGAGAAAATAGAAGACATAAATATCCAGATTAAGCTTGGGATAAAGGATTATAAAGGGGAGCTGCTCGAGATATTTGACCGGCAGGAAGCAATAAACAAGGCTATTCAAATTGCACAAAAAGGAGATATTGTTATAATCACAGGCAAAGGTCATGAGAAGTCAATGAATCTTGGTCATGGTGAGGAGCCGTGGTCCGACCACGAAGCTGTAAAGAAAGCTCTTAAGCTCGGCGCATAATTCTGCGTAGTTTTTCGACGGAATAGTTAATAAGATATCTGGGCTTATTAAAAACCAAATCTTGGGCGGGAAGATATGCTACATCTTGGCCGCCGAAGCCCCGTTTGAATAAAGATAAGCCTGCAAATCTGTGATCGCTTGAATCATAAGGTGAGACTCCCCAGAAATTATAGCGAGACATCTTTCTTTTTTTTGCCTCACGGATTGCTTCCCATTGAATAAGATGTGCTCCAGGATATTTCCTCCCCTCCTCCGTCGATGCACCATAGTGGTAGACCGCTTCCTGCCCGTAGAAAATTACGAAAGCCTGCGCCAAGGGTTTATTTTTATATTTTGCAGTATACAAAATTGCCTTATCATTTTTAATGAAAACATCGAACTGGGTCTCGAGAAAGTTTTTTGTGAAAGGCACGAATTTTTGCCTTTTTGAAGTTTCTATTTGTAATTTATAAAATTCGCGAATATTCTTCTCACCATTC
>CAYIRD010000076.1:0-3641 GCA_964365755.1 uncultured Gammaproteobacteria bacterium
ATTTGTGCGCCCGATAAAAACCTTCGTTGCCGCGGTTCTAAGAACTACAAGGGAAATATTAAGAGCGGCTAAAAAAGAAACAAGCGCAACTGCTAAAACATTTATTGGTCCACCGATCTCCCAAACCATATTAACCTGGTTTGCAAAAACCTTCCACAAAAGAATTGGATCTTGGCTAACAGCAAATATTGATGCAAAAACCGCAAAATTATTGACAACAAAATAAAAAACAAAAAGAAAAGCCGCTAGAACGGCAGTCAATACAACATACCAGGGTCTTTGAATAAGAACCCCAATAGCAGAAGTTATCAATGAAACTTTACTCATATATAGTCCTTAGTAGCCCCAGGATTTTTGCCATTCGCGCATTTGAATGATTTCGCTTGTTTGGGCTGAAATTATTGCATCAGCCATTGTTCTGATTTCATCATGGCCGGCGTATTGTTTTGCCAAATTTGCCATATCAATTGCGCCTTGATGATGATCAATCATTCCTGCTATAAACGCTTTGTCAAAATCATCACCAGTTTTACCTTTGAGCGAATTGACCATGTCATCCATGCTCATTGATTCATCGTGGTCCTCCATCATATCTTCTCCAGACATCATTTTTTCATCGTTATCCATCATTTTATCTGTTCGCATTCCCATCATACGCATCATTCCAGTATTATTGGAATTAACAACGCTGGTAGTAAATAGAATTGTGAGTAAAATTCCTGAAAGCAAGCCAATTATTCCGTAAAGAATTGCTTTTTGATTCATTAGTTATCACCTCGCCTTCTTAAATACTTCCATTATTTCTCTGATTGCTTCATCTTTTCTCCCCTTGCCTATTGCGTCTGCAACGCAGCTTTTAAGATGATTCTCAAGGATTGCATGTCCAGTTTCATTAAGTCCGCTCTCAACAGCGTTCATTTGATGGAGAACGTCTATACAGTATGCATCATCCTCGATCATTTTTATAACCTTCTCAAGATGCCCGCGAGAAATTTTTAGTCGATGAAGAATTCTTTCTTGTGTGTCTTTAGGTCTATATGCCATACTTGTCCTGAGCTTGTCGGAGGATATCCCCTCCTGGGGGATATACTATCCTACTCGCACTACATTGTCAAGAAGCGTTTGCTATTTTTGAAATAATTATCTTGAGGTGAAAACGCCGAGGACACTCACTGTGTTTGCGACTAATGGTGCAAAAAGCGTTAGCAAAAATGCTCCCAAAACTAAAACCAAGGCAGTAAATATAGACACTTTATAAAATACGACATAAGAATCCTGTGCTTGTTTTCGAACTACTCTTCTCTTTCTAGAAGTTCTTTTTGCCATATTTAAGTATAGACACAAACCCATGGAAAATGTCAAGTTCAAGTTGCGCGTTTATACCGCAAAACTGCCAGAGGGACAAAAATAAGAAGCAAGGTAGCAATCCAGGCAAAAGTTTTTAAGAGATCTGATCCCACATCTTGGCCCGAGAGAAGTGCTCGCACCGCGTTTACGATAATGCTAATTGGATTTACTTTTGCAAAAGCTTCAAGTAAATCTGGCATTGTCTCAACTGGAACAAAGGTTGAGCTTGCAAATACAAGCGGAAAGACCCAAATGAAACCTGCGACCTGAGCGGTTTCAGGATCGCGAACTGTAAATCCTATGTTAGCCGATACCCATGAGAAAGCAAAACCAAAAAGAAGTACTGTAGCAAATGCTATCAATGTATCAAGAAGCGTCCCTTGAAATTCAAAACCTATAAGAAGAGCCACACCTATCATAAGAGTCAGCACGAAAATGTTTCTTGCGGTATCGGCAAGCGTCCGAGCAGAAAGTACGGCGGCCCGGGTAATCGGGAGCGAATTGAAACGATCAATCATTCCGCGCGAGAGATCGTCTGAAAGACCAATTCCTGTTTGAATTGCACCAAAAATTACAGTTTGGACAAGAATTCCCGGAATCAAGTAATTGACATAATCAATACCTGGGGTTTGAATCGCTCCGCCAAAAACATATGTAAAGAGTAGAATGAACATTACAGGTTGAATCGTAGAAAAGACTAAAAGTTGGGGAATTCTTGTGTATCGAATAAGATTCCTCCATGTCAAGGCTAAAATATCTGAAATTGCATTCATACTTACTCTACTCCCTCGTCCTGCCTGCCGGGAGGCAGGCCTGTTAAGGCTAAGAATACCTCATCCAAAGTTGGTCGACGAAGAAATATATCAACTATTGAAATTTTTGTTTGATCAAGTATTCTTACCATATTTATGAGGTTCCTTGCGCCATCTCGAACAGGAATAATAATGCTTCTTTTCTCACTATCTATGGTTGGCCGCCCTTTTGAACTTTGCTTGGTGAGAAGGTCTGCTACTTTTTGAAGATCTTGATTTTGATCGACGCGAATCTCCACAACTTGTTGCCCTACTCTCTCTTTAAGATCTCTACTTGTGCCTATCGCAATTATTTTGCCATGGTCAATTACGGCAATTCTATCTGCCAGTTGATCTGCTTCATCAAGATATTGCGTAGTTAAAAGAATTGTTGTACCTCTTTTAGCAAGATCGCGAATTATGTCCCAAAGCGCAATACGGGCTCTTGGATCAAGTCCGGCTGTAGGTTCGTCCAGAAACAGTATTTTGGGATCTCCAACAAGACTTGCGGCAAGATCAAGTCTTCTTCTCATGCCACCGGAATATGTTTTAACAAGTCTCTCACCCACTTCTAAAAGGTCGAATTGGGAAAGGAGATCGCGAGCTTTATCTGTTCGAGCTTTCGGCGAAAGGTGATATAGCCAACCTACCAATTCTAGATTTTCCCGTCCGGTTAGATTCTCATCAACTGCCGCAAACTGTCCGGCAAGACCAATTATTGCCCTAAGATTCGAAGCGTCTTTCTTCACATCAAGCCCCTCAATTGTGGCAGTCCCCGAATCTGGGGAAAGTAAGGTTGTCAAAATTCGTATTAACGTAGTCTTGCCTGCTCCATTTGGTCCAAGAAGCGCCAAGACGGTCCCTCTTTGAACCCCAAGATTTACTCCACCAAGTGCTCGGATAGATCCATACGATTTGCTTAAATTATCAACCAAAATTGCATTTTCCATAGAATGACTTCGAATTATACTATCTTGGTAGTCTCAATCCAAATTCCGGAAGAATTAAAATAGGCGGTTTAGGGCTTTCTGTTTGTCGGTGAGAGGGATTCGCGAACGATTAACTGCTTTTCTCATAATTGCGATCGTTTTATCATACGTTTCCCGATCCACAGGATACGGAATCGCGTCCTTTCCGCCGTGAGCGAAGCTATATCGAGCAGGATCTGTATATGAAGGGACAGCCCCATAAATAACTTCTGAAACAAGCGAAAGCGCGCGAACTGTTTTTGGCCCTACTCCGCGAAGCGAAACTAAGGTTTGATAATCTTCGGGCTTTCGATCAGATAATTTTTGAATGATTCGATCTAAATATTTACTATTGGCAAAATCCTCAAATTCCACAGGATGATGATAAAAATCATTTCGAGATAATTCGGCAGCAACATATTCATCGCCCCCTTCATGCAAGGCGAGACCTTGCATGGATTGATTTGGGGGCCTTTCTCGAAACGCTATCATGCGAGACATTTGGTTTGAATGTTTTCTAAGAAGCTCAAGATCG
>CAYIRD010000077.1:0-3411 GCA_964365755.1 uncultured Gammaproteobacteria bacterium
GCGAAGTCAGGGGTTCTGCTCGAAATGGGTTCTGACTTTTTCAAACAAACACCACTCGATTCGCCTCTCGTTTCACTTGAGGCTCACTCGTGGCAAGCCACCTCGACTTGTTTGGATTCATGATTCCTTTCGCGAATCGAGTGTCCCGAACGGAGTTGAGGGACTGCTCGTGGTAAACCACCAGAAATAGCAAGCGCGCAAACACCCTCACCCGGGTGTTTTTGCGTTTAGCGAGCCGAGTGTCCCGAGCACCGTCGAGGGACTGTGTATAATTTCTTCAATGCATTTTGTGTACATGATCAAAAATTCCTATGACGATTTGTATATCGGCATTACGGATAATCCTCAACAACGGCTTGAATATCATAATGGAGGACGCGGCGCGTCATATACAAAAAGAGATTCTAAATTTAGGATAGTTTTTCTAGAGCAATATCCCACCTTGGCCGATGCTCGAAAACGCGAAATCCAAATCAAAAAGTGGCGCCGTGAGAAAAAAGAAGTGCTTATTGAACGCTATAAGCACGGTCTATCAACAAAAGCGTGAGTATTCGCAACGAACCCCTGTTTTCGCCCCGCCCCCACTCTGTATCCGCCTCTCATAATTTACATATCATTTCTAAAACCAAACGGTTTTTGTTGCAGGAATACGCTATTATGTGCCTGTACGGACCTAAACCAGCTCAAATATAGGTCTCGGACTACCTAGAGGCGAGTTTTACGTTACCAGTTTAATCGTAGGATACATATGGGAAACGACCGGAATGAAGTCCAGCGCGAACTTGAGGATAAAGTAGACGAAGTTCTTGGGAAGCCCGGAGAAGCCAAACAAAGAGTCGGTCAGATGCTTTCGAAAATGCGAACGGAATATAACCTTGATTTACCGCAAGAAACTTTCAAGACCTACGGGATAAAAGAAGAACGGTTCAAAATGACTTTTAAGAATTCGTGGTGGCAGTGTCTTATTGCAATACTTTTGTTTAGGCCCATAGTGATCGTGCTTGAAATCATTGTTTTATATATCTTGGCCGTATCTAATCTATCGCTTAGTCCCGATCTGCAGATGGATATAAGAGATGGCATATATGTGCTTACACTTGCCCTAACCATCTTTCTCGCTCGCCATTTGACTTATCGAAGTTGGAAGAGGAAACAACTTAAATTGGGAACTATATAAAGCTACCCCAGGTTATACTTCTTGAATGCAAGATATTTTTACACTTCTTTCCTCTTTTATTGCGGGAGCGAAAATACAGTTCACAAAAAGTCCTGCTGAATGGACGACGGCAATTCTGTTGCTCTTAACACTATTTTTTACTGTGTACCTCACATGGTCGGGTAGAAAAATAATGAGGGTTCGTTATGACAACAAGAGTCTTGGGCGTGAGGATTTCCTATCTATTATCGCTACGAACATTAGTGATACCAGGAAAATAACCTTATCTCGTTGTGGTTATAAAACTTGGTATGGTGAAGAGTGGTCAAAAAATTGTCACGAGAGAGAAATAGAAACAGATTTACGTTTTGAGGAAATCCTATTTGGGAACGACAATAAAATTCGTACTTTAAAAGACCGTCCTACTATCTACTATGCCTTTGTTGAGGATACGTCTGGGAAAAAATATAAAAGATATGCGTATTGGCGACCTATAAGTTGGATTATCCGCTTTTGGAATTACCTCTTCTTTTAAATAACTGTGGCTAACGCCCCACCTGTACCATTACGAAGTGCTAAAGTTGGTGTATGACCTTCTTATCAATTATCGGCGTGGTCGCTTTGGTATTATTCGCTGTCTATATTGTGATGGAAATAAAGAAATATATAGCCGAGAGGAAGAAATACCTGAAGACAGAAGAGGAGAGCTGGAAGTTTGGCTGGGATAAAGAGAAACCAAAATCATAGAAGAGTTGCAAAATCTTCTAAATAATTGGGTATAATATATAAACAATGAAGAAATTTGAGTATAAACTTCAGGCAGTATATTCTTCCGATATTGAGGAAACTCTTGCGACTTTGGGAGGCCAAGGGTGGGAATTGGTAAGTGTAGTTTTACTTGGAGAACATAGTCTGAAAAATGGTAAAAAAGATTTTTTCTTTTCTATTTTCTTAAAGAAAGAGAACTAAACTTGGTGTCGCTTTATATATAGTTCCCACCCCCCACTGCTATTGAAAAGTTTTCCACTCATTGCAGAATAACGCTGTCCACAGGGTATTTCCCAAGAATTGAGATACAATATTACATTAGATAAAGGTTCTGTAACATAAAGATGGTTCTCTCCGCGCGGTCTGGTAAACCGCTGTGTCACGCGGAGGCTCGATGCAACACACCCGGAACAACGCCACGAAAATTTTGCCCGGTGTTGGGACGAGACGAAAGTCGAAGCCCAGCTTACCACTGGGGCAAGGGTATAAAAATACTCTTTCCCAGCATCGAGCAAAGTGTTTGTGGCTTTTCGTTTATCGTTCGCACTAATCCGACGTCGTGCACGACGGCGCTATGCACTTGGTCGAGGTGCTTGAAAGTGTACTTATCAGCGATTAGCAAATTCATTATGGAAATTCGCTACCGCTCCGCAAATACCGGGCGCTTCGTAAAGCCTTGGGTGAACCGACTTCACCCTGAGACTACGATTCGCGACGTGATGCAAACAAAGACCACGCGCAGAGCGTAGCCTTTGTAAGTTGAAATCCTAAGCAGATTTCTTTCGCCACTTTTCAGTGGCGAGATGTGCCCCGATAGCTCAATGGATAGAGCAAGTGATTTGTAATCACTACCTCGTAAGAGGCTTCCTTTCGACGGAAAAAATCCAAGTTCGAATCTTGGTCGGGGCACATCTCACTACTGAAACGCTTTTCATCATTAGGATATTAATGTATCGACCTTTATACCACTAAGGAAATCAAATCATGCCCGGCACTGACAAGACCCCCTCTGTGGATAATAAAATGGCTTATCTACAGGGCTGTACGGATTATATTCTAAGAGATAAGGCGTTCAATCCACCAAAATCATACAAGAACATCGATCGAATACTACTATAACCTGAATCGCTCTCAGACAAAAATCACATTCCTCTCTATATTATATTTACGCCAGGCAGTACAGTTTCAAATTAGACGTTGATGTTTTCCAGGGATAGGTGGAGATATGATCTATTGTGGCATATTCCAACCCACCTTACCCCAAATTCGCCCTGTGTGCTCAATGAGAAATACATAACTCAATTCCCATCATGTGACCCCAGGACGCCTAAATGTGAACCAATTTGACGCCATTAGGCACCATTCCTACGCCCTGCAACGAGTCATACCAATCAAAGATAAAGCCCTGAATGCAGTTCCAACTTTCTACCGGCATGTCCACAAAATAATGAGCGTCCTCGCGACTATATTTTGTGAGAATGCCCGTA
>CAYIRD010000078.1:0-3377 GCA_964365755.1 uncultured Gammaproteobacteria bacterium
GAACTCGGCAGGTTATATTCTCCGATACTCCAGTTATGACCCCTGAACTTGAGAAACTTTTAGATAAGATAGATGATGATATCAAAAATAGGAGGAATCTAGTAGGACCCTTTTCTACTCCCGAAGAAATGGACAAATACCTCGACTCCCTATGAACATTTATCTCCACAAAAATTTTAAGCGTGGATATAAAAAGTTAACAAAAGCACAAAAAGAAAAATTTAAAGAAAGACGAAACTTATTCGTCAAAGATGAATTTAATCCGGTTCTTAATAATCATGCCCTGACTGGAAGGTATAAAGGTTATAGAAGTATCAATATAACTGGAGATATACGTGTGATCTTCGCGAAAAGTGAAAATGAAGTCTCTTTTGTTGCCATAGATTCTCACAGCAATTTATACGGCTAAAGCGATTGTTTTATTCCCCTTGATTTGGTACGATTTAGAGTATGAACTGCCCTGCTGGTGAAGTAGCAACTGATTTAGGTTGTATCCCTCAAGACCCAATTGGATTCGTTGAAAAATTTTACGCAATAGGACTTGGATTTATTGGTATGGTGGGGATTCTCTTTATGATAATAGGAGGCTACTATATTATGACTTCGGCCGGCAACACCGAGAAGCTTGCCACAGGCAAATCATTTATATTTTACGCTCTCGCCGGGATACTCCTCGCCGTGCTGGGTTTTGTATTTATCCAAATAGTAACGGGTGAGATTTTGCGCATTCCTGGCTTTTCCTAATTAGATGAAAAAATTCCTGTCCAATTTTTCAATCTCGTTTTTTTTTGTAGTAATCCTTGCCTTCTTTTTAGTCCTTTTTGTATTTCCTGCACCCGCAGCTGCTCAACTTAATGTAGGTTCATCATCCGCAAGTATTGAAGGACGCTGGGTAAGTGATCCTGATGTGACATTTGTAGGAAAAACTGGCGCACGCTCCGACGCATTCTTGCGATGGACACTTAAGAATTACGAATGGCTAACTTTAGTTGATGGGAAAAATCCTCTTATTCCCTTCTGGATTATTATTCGAAACATTGTTTATGCAGTGATCGCGTTATTTGTTCTTGCCACAGCATTTATTTTAATAATCACCCGGGGCCAAAGTATCACAGTAATGCGATTTGTTCCGCGGTTTGTGTTTGTAGTTGTTTTTATAACATTATCGTTCTCAGTGGTTCAATTTATTTATCAAGTAAGTGATATTACACAGGGGTTTTTTCTAAGAGTAGATCCTCCTTCGCCTGGGGATAGTGGATTAATCTCAACAGACGATCTTCTATTTGTAGGATTTGATTATGAAACATTTACAGGGTTTAGAAGAGTAGGTATAGAATTTGAGGAATCGGCTTTTATTTCCCTGCTTCTTGTCCGATTAACAGCCATTACTTATTATGTGATGACAGGAATTCTTCTTGTTCGAAAAATTATCTTATGGTTCTTTATTATAATCTCACCTGTTTTCCCGCTTTTATTGTTTTATAGACCAATAAGAAATACTGCAAAGATATGGATTGGAGAATTTTTTAGATGGCTTTTATACGCGCCTCTTTTTGCCATATTCCTTCACGGACTCGTTGTAATGTGGAGGACAGGTATTCCCCTGCCGTTTGATTTCTCAGGTGTTGCGGCAGGTCAAATAGTCTATCCTACGGCAATCAATATTCTTCTTGGGGGACCCGGCCAGACAATAAGCATCACCAATACAGTAAATTTAAGGGATACCTTTGCTTTGTATGTTGTTGCGCTTCTTATGCTTTGGGTGGTGATCCTTCTTCCATTCTTGTTACTTAAGATTTTCCTTGATTATCTTGCAACTATTTCCCTTGATAATAATATTGCTCTTAAACAATTTATGAATAGAAATCTTGGTTTCTTATCTCCTTCAAAAGGAATTCCACCCGCGCCCCCTCCACAACCTCCTGAAATGGTTGGACCAACGGGTTTGGCCAAGAATCTTCCGTTCCTTAGAAAAGGCGCGGGGGCAGCAGTTGAGCCTGTTAAGTTTCACACAACAGTTCAAGCAAGTGTTCAGGAGAGTGCTGATATAATGCGGCTCACAAACCTTTCTATTCCTAAAATGCGCGATATCGCAAGATTTGAGGTGTCATCTATCTCTCGTGACGTTGCAAAAAGAAATGAAGTATCAAGCTTCCACTCAACTCTACAAAAGATTGCAAATCCAGCAAGCGTTTCAGCCGTTAGTGAGCGCGAAAAATTCACGACAGTTCGTGAAAAACTTTTGGACCAGAAACAAAAGGGAAATCCAATTGCGTCATCCGTTCTTAATGCCTCAACCGCTACAAGTGCTAAGGTGAAGGTCCAAACAAGGCAAGAACAAATTACACATATCTCACAAACGCTTAAGAGTGATAAATTTGCGAAATTAAAAGAAAAACTTCAGACTGAAAAAGCAAAAGGCAATACTCTTGCTTCCTCGATTCTTGATACCGCAGATAAATTAAGCAAGACCGACATTACGGAAGACCAAAAGACACAAATGGAAGGGAAACTTCTTGATCAATTATTTGAAGAGGAAAAGAAGGGTAATGTTCTCGTAGCGACGCTTCTTCCAGAAGGCCCCGGTATTCAAAAAGTTCGCGAAGGTCTCCCAATAGTTAATAAGGTTCAACAGGTTAGTCTTGAGGATTATGAAGAGGTAAGAAAACTTTGGACCGAAAATTATCAGACACTTGAACCTCCGCATGATCTATCTGGTCACGAAGTACAAAGACAGGGGTGGATTAAAGGAGATATTGATCGGGTGAATCAAGCAATAACGTTACTTAATTCTCCAGATCCTGCTCGTATCAATGAAGGCATGGAAATGGTAGGAAATATTTTACCATTTTTGTTAATAGGAGGATTTTCAAAGTCGGAAGTAATTGCGTATCTTAAAGCAAAGATGGAGGCAGGAAAACAGGTTTTGGCTGATCTTTCCAAGAAAGAAGAAGAGGAGGAAACCATGCTGGGACGGGAAACTCAAAAGAAGGAAGCGGCAAGTACATTAAAAGCAGCAGCTGAGGTGCCAGACGTAAGTAAAAATGTTGATAAGCAAAGCTAACTATGAATATAATAAAGTATGTTGGGTAATTTATTCGGTCGCAAAAATTCCACTCCGTTCACACTAACTGATCAAAACAAAACGGGGGAAGCAGAAACCTCAGAACAAAAAGAGGCGGCATCTGTTGGTGCGCCTGACGTTCCAGGCGTTAAAAATGAGGCGGGTAATCTTACGGCAAGTCCTAAAAGCCGTGAGGAGGTAACAGTATTGTCAAGACTTGATCCTCGTGTGACAAAGGTTCTAAGCCAGGCTCAGGGATTGGCAAAGAAAAATGGGCAAGGAGTAGTCGAACCCGAACATCTCCTCTACGGAC
>CAYIRD010000079.1:0-3343 GCA_964365755.1 uncultured Gammaproteobacteria bacterium
TATTCTGAAAGTTTTCTAGCTCTTCTTTTTCCATGAATACCCGGCGGAATATTAAGTCTCCTGTCAAGAGACTGAGAGGCTTTCTCTAAAATATTCATGCCTTCTCGTCTTGCTCGCTTGTGTTTTGGGCCTGTGTATCTCATATTCTATTTATTGTTTATTGTTTATTATTTATTATTTAAAGCTAAAAATAAAAAATTATAAATCATAAATAATCAATATTTTTAGACTCTCCTTTTTTTCTTCATCCTGGGACCATTGTGCGGAATTGGAGTTATATCTGCAATCATTGCAATTGGAAGCCCAGAGTTCCTAATTGCACGCAGAGCTGCGTCGCGTCCAACTCCCGGCCCTTTTATAAAAACTTCTACCGCCTTTATTCCTGTGTCTTTCACTTTTCTGATTGCCTCCTCTACTGCTTGAGTCGCGGCATATGGCGTGCTTTTACGAGTCCCCTTGAATCCCTTGTTGCCGGATGAAGACCAAGCAACCGTGTCTCCTTTCTCGTTTGTAACTGTGACAATAGTATTGTTGAAAGTCGTTGAGACGTAAATTCTTCCTGTCTCAATAGAAACTGTTTCTTTTTTTACTTTTTTTCCTGCAATAGTTGTTTTTTTTACCATAAATTTTGTTTTACTCTTTGGCCTCTTTTCCCGTATCAGCCGCAATTAACCCCATGCGCACAGCTACCTCTTTTTTAATAGCACCTATTGTCACGCGCTTGCCGCGTTTTGTTCTGGCATTTGAGCGGGTCCGCTGTCCTCTTACGGGGAGATTTTTTGCATGCCTTAATCCTCTGTATGTACCTATTTCCTTTAGCCTCTTTATATTAGATGCTAACTCTGCCCTAAGATCTCCCTCAATCTTGTAAGTCTCCAGAGCCTTCTGGATCCTAGAAAGCTCATCTTCAGAAAGGTCCTTCAGGCGCTTGCCAGAATCAATCTTAGCTGCGTCAAGAATTTGATACACATTGGATCTGCCTACGCCATAGATGTAGGTTAACGCAATATCAATTCTTTTTTCTTCCGGTATATTCACTCCAACAACTCTCATAATTTAACAATTGACAACTGACATTTGACAATTGACCAAATCAAGTCACATGTCACATGTTAAATGTCAAATGCTCTCCCCTGGGGGTTATTTTTCTCGGTAGGTGATCCTTCCTCGATCTGGATCGTAAGGGGTCATTTCAACTCTGACCTTATCACCAGGCAGGATTTTAATAAAATGTATTCTCATTTTCCCTGACAAATGACACAAAACGACTTTTCCCTGCCTGCCGGCAGGCAGGCCTCCTTCGATCTCAACCCTAAATAATGTATTTGGTAATACCTCTTTTACAATTCCCGAGAATTCAATTGCCCCCGCATGCACCATAAAAACCCAATTCGATATTTTAACAAATCACCCTCAAATTAGCAACATATCCAAGAGCCAAAACCTATTTTTCTAAAATAGTAGTCTTATTTTTCATTACAAGAACGATCGATTCTATTGCGTCAAGTCTTCCCAGAAGTGGTGGAATATCGCTTCTTTCTAAAAATCCCACCGGAATTATTTTTTTAAAACTGCCGATTTGAATTATCACCAGACTTTTGCAAAGGTAAATTCTCTCTGTTCCGCCAATTCCTCGAGTATTATCGAGCTTACAATCGCGAATTACATCTATTCTAAAAAGGTCAGCATAACTCTTTGGTAAGAGGGTGTAATCTGCCCCTGTATCAACAAGGAATTCAACCGGAATAAAATCATCTATATTTTTTGAGCTTATCAATACCTGAATATAGGGTCTGTATATCTTACCAATGTATCCTTCTCCTCTGAAGCCAAATGGGGATGATAAAAGCTTCATGCGAGGATTAGAATGTACGAACTGCCGGGTTGTGGAACAAATATCAGTACCGGCGGCTTACCATATTTTGCTTTTAATCTTTTAAAATCTGCAATTCCTCTTTGTCCCCGCTTCAAAATTACTACCTCACGATCAGCCACAAAAACTTGTTTTCCCGAGTATCTTTTAACGAATGGGTGTTTACCCGAAAGTAGAGCGGTAAGTGTCTGTTGTGTTAAATCTTGTTTCTTCTTCATCCTAAGTATCTTACTTAAAAATCAATAACTTTTCAAGCACAAACCTATCAAGCTTCATTCGTTACAGTTTTTTCTCCTACAGCAATTAGCCGAGGAGAATTCTTCTTGTTATAGTCGTTCCCTTCAAAGTCTCCATAAAAACGAAGAAGCTTTAAGTCATTTTTTTCAAAAAGGACTTTAATCTCAGCTCGAGAATATAATCTTGCCGAGAAAAAATAATCGTGTCTTTTGCCATCTTTATCAGCGTGTCTTACTACCAATACTCTTTTTTTGGATGAATCATAGTAGTTTTCAGTCCAAACCGTTAAACCATCTGTTTTGTCAGGGTTTGGGTATAAATCTCCCTTAATAAATCTCTCTGGATTACGAAGATCAATAAAAATCTTTCCTTTTCTCTTGAGAGCCTCAGATGCTCTTCTTAATACTTTTTGATTATCCCTATCCGACATTAGCCCAAACACATTCAGCATCATTATTACAGCATCGAATTGATTAACAAAGTTTAGTTTAGAAATATCTTCTCGAACAAATTTCGTATCGACGTTTTCTTTTCTAGACGTATCCTCTGCAATCTCTAAAAGCTCAGATGAAATATCTACCCCTAAGACTTCATGGCCTCGCTTTGCTAACTCTATTGAATGTCTACCGAATCCACAGCCCAAATCCAAAATTGAGGCACGAGAAGGTAAGTTAAGAGCTTTTAAAATAAAGGCGACTTCTTGTTCTACAGTTTTAATTGTAGGTTTATAAATATCGTAATATAGCTTAGAATGTGAACGCTCAATGCCTCTGGCAGTAACCCAATCATTTATCTTATTAGAAATTTTTGATAAAACAGTCATGATTAAATTTTATCGTTTGAGAGTTTTGTTAGGAGTTCGGGGCCATTTTTTGTTATAAGGATTGTGCGCTCGAAAAGGCCGGATAGGCTCCCATCGCGCGTCGTAATTGTCCAGTCGTCATTCCTATCATACACGGCCTCGGGGTCTCCCATATTGTATATCACCTCAATTGCTAACGTCTGGCCGACTGAAAGCGGTTTTGTCTGCTCAATTTTTTGAGAAAGGTAGCCCGGTATCTCTGGCTCTTCATGAAGATTTTTACCCACTCCATGACCTACTAAACTACGAACTACCGAATATCCTTGGCCTTCTATTATTTCTTGAATTGCGCGTGATATGTGCCCGACTCTGTTGCCAACCCTCGCCTCATTGATACCAGCAAATAATGCTCTCTTCCCAACCTCCAAAAA
>CAYIRD010000080.1:0-3042 GCA_964365755.1 uncultured Gammaproteobacteria bacterium
GGAGGAATTTTCCATTTGCTCCTCTTTTTGTTTTGGGGGAATTCGGGGCGGACAGGACTCTTTTTAGATTGATTGTTCTCATAATTTTTGATATCATAATAATATATTCAGCAAGGTTAAATAGCTAGTAATTCAATTATAGTAATATATTATTATGAATGCAAGTAACTTTTCAGACAATATAAAAAAGTATAGGAACAAAGCGGGTATTTCCCAAGATAGGCTATCTAAACTTGCTGATGTTACCTATAACACAATCATTAAAATTGAGTCGGGGGCAAATATAAACCCGACTATTGATACACTTACAAAAATTGCCAAAGCACTTAGTGTTAGCGTTGATGATTTAATCAAAAAATAATATGCGAGAAAGATTTTTTGAACAAGGAGAAAGAGTCAACAAAAAAGTAGAAGCGATCAATCGCGAGCTTTCGGATGCTGGTATTAAAGACCCAAGCGAGTGGCGCAAAGCTCTTGATTTAGAAACGCCTATCGATGAAGCAGAAGAAAAATTCGCGTCGAAAGAGGGCGGACTTAAGGTAGGAGCCAAAGAAGAAGAATCTGGAAAACCTCCTGAACAACCTCCTGAGCTTGGGAACTTTGCGAAAATTCTGCAATATGTGGAAGGGTCTAGATCTGCCGACCGCAGTAAGGTTGAAGCATTTGCCTCGACCAAGGACGGTCTAGCACGCTTAGAGCTACTTAAGAACATGAGCCTAACAGAAGCGGCGGAATCCATTAGAGATTTTGGATTTACTCCGGGTGCTTACTGGTACTTGTCTGGTAGATTAGATTTTTACCAGAAGTTTATTGATGGCAAAGCAGTTAAGCGTTATCAAACCCAAGAGTGGAACTCTGAAAAAGGACAATACGAAGATGTAGTAAAAGAAGAGATTATTGATTCATCTTCTGCTACACCAGAAACGGTGAAGCTAGGTCTATTTAGAGATGTAATGTTTGCTTCGATGGTAGGAACACCCGAAATGGCGATTTTCAAAATCTCTAATCGCCAATGCAAGGAAAGAAAAATTTCCACAGCTCATTTTCCTTTGGTTAAAGGGTATCATTCTGGTATTCATGAAGGTAGCATTGGTTATACCTATCCTCTTTTAAGAAAGACATACGAGAAAGCACGGGCATCTGTTGAGGGACGAATGAGGGGTCAGAACCGAGAAATGGACGAGCAACAAATAGAACACCGAGCCGTAATGCTTGCCTCAAGTTGGCTTACTGAATCGATGAATTATAACGACCCAGGCAGGAGTCAGCATTCACCATATGCTTCGAGTAATGAAGAAGCTATCGCATGGGCTAGACTTGGCGAACAAGTCAAAAAGCAATTGTGTGGGATGAGACGAAAAATTCAAAGCGTCGATTTGCATGGGATCGAAAGATTTATTGGTAAATCAGGAGTTGATAAATACGATCCGGAGAGAAAACGACTTTTTGGTCAAATTAAATTTCTAAAAGAAGGTTCAGATCAAGAAAAAAAACAAGAATTTACTACAAAAGAAAATAGCTTTGCTGTGCAAAAACAACAAGCATGGCATGAGCGGGAAACCGAAAGATTAAATCACAAATTTGAAAAATCAAAGACTGAAATAGAACAAGCTAATCTTCCCGATGAGGAAAAAGAGCTCCAACTTCAGTCTGTTTCAGCACGACATGAGGACGCAATAGCCAAGTTGCGAGCGAACTATCAGAGCGGTGTTGATAATATTTTACATAGAGATATTAAGAGTCCAGAAGAATACCAACGCATAGAAGATGAATACAAAGAGAGAAAAGAACGACTAGAGTTACGAAAAGTAACCACACAACATAATTTTATCCAGGGTGAGGTACCAATAGATGGCCATGATTGGTATTTGGCTGAACTACAAAAACTTGATGAATGGCATGACAAGGAAAGAGAAAAAGTCTCTATCGTGGGGCCACGAACCACAGAACAATTATTAGCTGATTTAGAAGAACGGCAAAAATTAGTTGAGGGTCGACATGAAAAGAGAAAAAGTCTTGCTCAAAAAGCTCTTGATCTGCATTTTCGTTTTAACCACGGCAAAAAAATTCGCAGACGTGAGTACGAAGAAAGACCTTACGCCGGTGTCATTGATTGGATCAATAATGCACCTTTCGGAACGATCAAACGTGTACATAGAGCTCTACAGAAAGGTGTGAGCGAACAAACTGCAATGATGCTTGCCCTAGCAGAAATACATGGAGATAAAGAGAAGGGGGTAACACGTGCGGACTTAGATGTTGCCAGCTTTACTCGTAACCTAGCAAAAGCTGGTCACGGACATCAAGTTGTTGAGAACTTTGAAAAAATTGAAGGAGTGAATGAGTCTGATCACCGAAGCATAGTTACCGAACTAGCCAAGGCCGGTGTTGGAGATGCAGTGGTTAGGAATTTTGAAAAGTTTGGAGGTATCCGGCCTGACGAGCATAAGGATGTAGTGATGGAACTTATTCGAGCTGGAGCTGGTGGTCAAGTAGTTGAAAATCTTGAAAAGTTTTCTGGTATAACGACCCAAGATCATAAAGAGATAGTACTTGAATGCATCAAAGCTGGAAGTGGTTATCAAATCCCGCACAACTTTCAAAAATTTAACGGGATTGAATCTGCAGATCACGTGGAAATAGTAGAAGCGCTAAGTAAAGCTGGTGCTGGCGGAGCTGTTATAGATAATTTTGAAAAGTTTAGCGGAATTCCAGTTGAACAACATCGCCAAATGGTACTTGATGCAATAAAAGGCGGCGGTAGTTCCCAAGTTATACAAAACTTAGAAAAATTTAGAGGAGTTACAGAAAAGGATCATCGAGATATTGTCTTAGAAATAATCAAATCCGGAGGAGGATACTATCTCAATGGTTACTATGGAAACAACCTAGATAAATTTAAGGGTTTGGAGGAGGGTTTGAGGCAAGTTATCAAATCAGGTAAATATGAAGCCCTTCCCCATGTGTTAGAGGCAGGATTCACGATTGAAGAAATTACAAGATTCCCGTTCCTTATTTCTCCGCTGGTCACGAAGAAATAGT
>CAYIRD010000081.1:0-2959 GCA_964365755.1 uncultured Gammaproteobacteria bacterium
GCGGTACTGTACTGGTCCCAACAGGGGACGGTACTGGTTTCCTTCATTCTTCAGGACAATGCCTGGCGTCACACGTGCCCCTCGTCGCTTCGCTCGCTCGGGACTGCACAAATGAAAACACTGGCTTATCGCCAGTGTTTTCATTTGCTTGTTGCCCGAGGCGGTACTGTACTCGCCACCACAAGCAATCTAAAGGTTCTTTCACACTCGTTCTCCCCTCTTTAGTAATGGGGGCCGGTATAGGTCGATTTTGAGCTGGTTAGAGGATTCTTAGCAAGTTTAGGAAGACAAAGAGGCGGGGCGGTACTGTACTAATTAAATGTTAGGATTAGATGTATGGATCAGGCGGAACTGAAAAGACAATTTGTAAGATCGGAGCTCGGTATTGATGATTCGTTTGGCGTCATTCACTCATACATAGAGTATGGAAATGTTACCTATTGGTTTGAGGATGACCGACAAGACGCAGATAGGAATCCGATACCCAACGACCAACGACTTGCTGTTGATATTGAAGGATTGAAGAAATTTGCTTATATTGTTGGCGAGGATGCCCGGTTCTATTACGGATACCATCCCGCAGGTAGCAAATCATTTTTGGTTAAAGCTAAGCACGTGTTCGGCGGTCATCGTGTTCTCACGAAAGAAATCCGCTATGTCCGCCACTATCTCACAGACGCAGAAGTCAGCGTTAATACTCGCGAGCTTTACCATGATCATAAGGGCGCGTATGTTCGTATACCGAAATGTAACTTCGATGTTGAAATTGCTGTCGATGCCATGCGCAATATCGATAAATTCAATACATTTTGTTTATTCTCAAGCGATGCTGACTTTGTACATCTCGCACGCTTCCTCAAGAGTAAGAACAAGCGGTTTATTTTGGTAAAAGGCGGACCAATCGATAAGTCGATACGGGCTCAAGCAGACCTGATAATCAATGCGCAGGATATCAAGAAGCACATAACATTCGTTAAACCAAAAGTGGCGATCCTGTAAAGCAAGAACCTGGCTTGCGCCAGGCTCTTGCGAATTTTGAACCCGTATCCACGGGCAGGTATAGACAGTATACACTTTCCATCTTTGCGAGCAAGCTTGTCCACAGGTCTAAACATAACCGCATTTATCGGTGTAATTCCAGTTTTTAATAGTAGCTGCCAATTTTTAAGCCAAAGATTTTATACCATCAATATCTATAAGGATTTCTGGTACCCGTCTTGCCGGTATAGGGATTGTAGTTTCCTCTTGTCGAATAGTTGTCGAGCTTTGTTTTGTTTGGAGAAGAACGATAGGACGGCATCACATACGAGCGCGTAGAGGGTTTGAAATAACCTTTGACCGAAACGGTCTTTGCTTCTACAGATCCAGCAGAAACAAACAAGAAGAAAATGAGTGCGAGTCCGGCAATGATTTTTTTCATATTTTAATTATAACTGATTAATCTTATTCAGATACTCAATGCGCAAGTTTTCTAACTCAATACTTAATAAGTCTATTTCTTTATTGGCCTCTCGCAGTAAAGCATCGTATTGCCACTGTACTCCCGAAGCAGTAACACCTCTACCCTTGAACGATTCGGTAAGCGCGATGTAATCAGCATAATATTTTGCCTTACGGTCGGATATTTGTTTCTCAAGATTTAATTTTTTTGTGTTATATTCTGTGAGAATTGCCTGCTTCTGCTGTATGAGTTGCTGAGTGACTAATATTTCTGCCTCAAGCCGTTTATTTTCCTCATTTATCTTTCTTTTTGCTTCGGCTTCTTTAGCCCTTGTTTCTGCTACTACTCTGTCTGCTTCTTTCTTCGCCTCTTCTATTCTGCTTTTTTCTTCATTTTCCTTAGCTCGGACCTTTTCATCAATAACAACTTTCCCGACCTTTAAATCAGGAATGAGATTTTTTGCATTATTAATTGGAATGGCTAGTTTAATAGTTTCCCCCAATTGAATTCCGGAGATAGATTTCCCAAAAATTGCCGTGTTGATTCCGATAACCTGACCGTATCTGTTCACAAGAGGTCCGCCACTATTGCCCGGATGTATTTCTGCCGAAGTTTCAAAATATACTTCAATACGTCTTGATATAGTTCCTTCCTTAAAACTGACATCGCCCTCAATTCCAAATGGAAAACCGAAAGTAAATACCTCATCGCCCTGTTGGATTTTATCTGAATCACCAAAATCAATTTTTGGTAATTGTTTTGTAGTGTTTAATTTAATAACAGCCAAATCAACCACCTCATTTCTACCAATCACAGTCCCATTTATAACTTCGCCAGTCGAAAGAGAAACCTTTGCATCGGTAACTCCTTTTATCACATGGTCATTGGTTAAAATGTAACCATCTGTTGTAAAAATCATTCCACTACCCGAACCGCCTTCAGTTGAAATATAAACTGTAGCTGGTTTAACTTTTGCAATTATTTGCGAGTTCGAAAGTTTAACACTTGGAGCAATTGGCTGTGGGGCAGATTTACTTACGCTACTAGATGATACGGGCGACTGAGATGGCGTAATTGCTGATGTGTTTGTTTTCTTTTTCAACTCTTCGACCTCGTTTCTTAATTTTTCAATTTCAGTTGCTTCCAACGATTTCTTAGAAACATTCCAACTAAACGGGTTCCACCATGAAGCATTGGAAACTTTGGGGGCTTCGTTGGTTGATTTTTGTGTATTCTCATTATTCTCGCTTACGGTGGAACTTTCGTTGTCCCCAACCTTGCTTTCAAGCTCATTACTAGGCATCTCTACTATTTGAGTTTTAGTATCAGCTCCACGAAATATTTTCCAATCTAATGGGTTCCACCACGCGGCGAAGGCGATCTGTGGAACGATAAAAGCCAGCACAATAATACTTGAGAGTGTGAATAAATGAGAGATTTTTCTCATACTGCGCATTATACCACAAAAGCCGCTCTTTCGAGCGGCTTTTGCTTACGTGATGCCCCACAGGAGTACTT
>CAYIRD010000082.1:0-2692 GCA_964365755.1 uncultured Gammaproteobacteria bacterium
TGCAATCGTATTTAGGATATATTTCACACGCAAACTCCTTCAAACTTTCGAAAATAATTAAAAACCTGTACTGGATAAAGGGTAATAAGTTTTGAAGCCTGAAAAAGATCAAGCACATTTGGGATTGGGCGTTGACAGGATGTACAGAATTATGTATTATTAAACCATGACAAAATATGTAACTACTACAAGAGCAAGAAAGAATCTCTCTTCTCTCGTTCAGAACGCCAAGAAAAGAATGGATGAGTATATAATTACCGTAAACGGATTGCCCGCTGCAGTCTTAATGTCAATTGATGAATATGAATCATGGCAAGAGACCAACGAAATTATGAGTGATCCAGGATTGGTTAAGGCAATAAAAGAAGGGGAAGGAGACCTTAAAAGAGGACGATATGTGACTTTAGAACAGCTCAAGAAGAACCTAAAAAGACATGTACAATCTTCACATATCTAAAAGGGCTGAAAGAGAAATCGAAAAATTACCCTTCGAAATTCAAGATCAAATTCTTGATGCACTAACTGAAATCAAAGAAAATCCTTATTTTGGGAAACCTTTAGCTCAAAAACATATAGGCAAATTTTCTTATAGAGTTGGTGCATATAGGATTATTTATAAAATCTACGAAACAGAGAAACGAATCTTTATATTCACTGCTGGGCATCGCTCGACTGTTTATAAATAAAACTACCGTTGTTCGATCTCAATTTTTAATGTTATACTTTTTGTATGGATGACCCTTCGTCACTTCGTTCCTCAGTGCAAGCTCAGGACGCCGCAAATTCCACTACGGGAATCGGGGTTGACCCCGTTAGAAACGGTGTTTCTAACGGGGTTGATGATCAGTTGAAAAAGCTTGAGGATTCAATAAATGCCGCTTCCATGCCACAAGATCTACATGATAAAGCAGTAGCAATGTTAAATAGACTTAAATTAATCAAAAATGATACTGGTTTTTTCATGGAATATGATTCTATCTCACGCTATATTGATTGGATTGTTAACCTTCCTTGGAATAAAGCATCTTCCGACAATCTAGATCTTAAACATGCAAGACAGGTTTTAGATTCAACTCATTATGGCCTTACGGAAGTGAAAGAAAAGATAGAGGAATATTTATCGATTATGATTCTAAAAAACAAACGTGGTTTAAACACAGCGGAACAGTTTGCCCGCGCGCCAATAGTTTCATTAGTAGGATTGGTTGGTGTTGGGAAAACGACCATTGCTTATTCAATAGCAGCGGCACTTGGGAGAAAAATTGAGCGAATTCCTTTTGGAGGCATGGGTTCTCCTGCACAACTGCGAGGCAAAACTAGACTTTTCCCGGACGCAGAACCGGGCCTTGTGATAAAGGCATTGCGGCGCGCAGAAACAAATAATCCTGTACTTCTCTTTGATGAAATTGATCGAGTCTCCCAGGAGGCCCGATCAGATATCATGGGAGTTCTGGTTGAACTTTTGGATCCGGTTCAAAACAAGAATTTCACCGATCATTTTATTGATTATCCTGTAGATCTTTCAAATGTTCTATTTATAGTTACGTCAAATAATACTAAGGATATCTCAACAGCTGTAATAGATAGACTCGAAATTATTCAAATGCCATCATATACAGATCAGGAGAAAATTATAATCTCCAAAAACTATATGTTCCCAAAGGTTTTAAAAGAATCAGGGATGAGCGAAAAGGATCTTGTAATTGACGATAATGTTTGGGAATTGATTGTCAGGCCGCTTGGTTATGACCCTGGAATAAGAGGACTTGAAAGAAACCTCCAAGGTTTGGTCAGAAAAGTAGTATATTATATGCTGCTGGGTAAAATTCCTGAGAATCAAACTTTTCATTTGACAACACAGAATGTTAAAGAATTTATACCGCAATGGTAGTGCGCGAAGCGCACATGTAACAAGTGACATGTAACATGTGACCGATATAGTTCGGTCAATTGTCAGATGTCAATTGTCAATTGTTAGAAATTATGGATTCGTTATCATTTATATCGCTAGGAGGGATTGGGGATGTTACAAAGAACATGTCCGTTTATCAATGCGGCGATGAGATACTTCTCGTTGATTGCGGAATAGGTTTTGTTGATGATTCCATGCCGGGAGTTGATTTGGTTATCCCAAACGTTTCCTACCTTAAACAAACAAACAAAAAAATTGTTGGCATGATACTAACCCATGGACACGAAGATCACATAGGGGCGCTCCCATTTGTTTTGCCGCTTTTACCTCGCTTTCCAATTTACGCTTCAACCTTGACAGCCGCGCTTGCTAATGAAAAGCTGGCAGAATTTGGAGAAAAAAATACTGTTCAAACAGTGAGGTTTGAAGACACGGTCAAGCTAGGATCCTTTTCTGTTTCTTTTGCTCGTGTTACCCATTCGATAATTGATGCAGCAAATTTACTTATCAGGACTCCAATTGGGAATTTTTACCATGGCAGCGATTTTAAGTTTGATTTCACGCCAGTTGACAACCGTCCTTCTGAAGTCAGGAAAATTGCCAAATGGGGAGAAGAAGGTATTTTGTGCACTTTATCAGATTGTCTTGGAGCAGAGAGGCCTGGCCACTCAAGATCCGAGCTTAAGATAAGCGAGGGTTTTGATGATGAAGTAAGACGTGCGCGTGGTAAAGTGTTTATTACAACTTATTCATCTAATATTTCAAGAATGAATCAGGCAA
>CAYIRD010000083.1:0-2687 GCA_964365755.1 uncultured Gammaproteobacteria bacterium
TTCATTTTTCTCCCCTTTTTTAACCAATCGAGACGAAATCCTCTCAATGTTTTTTTCCAAATTGCCCCGATATTGCACCCAGTGTTTTTTATCCCAAATCTCAACGTAACGTGAAAGCCCTAGGAATACGATTTCGTCTTCAATCTTTGCAAACTCTCTAAGGTATGAAGGTAATATAACCCTTCCTTTGCTATCCAATTCCACGGCGCTTGCTCCTCCGAGAAGGAATCGCTGCGTTTCTCGCGTTTCGTATTCAATGAAAGGGCGGCCGGCCGTACCTTCAAGTAAAGCCTGCCATTGATTTTCCGAAACGACAATAAGTGAGTTTTCATACCCCGCTGTTACAATGATTTTGTTCCCAAGAATCTCTCTGAATTTCTTTGGAATTGCTGTTCGGCCTTTCTTATCAATCTTTGATTCATATTGACCTATCAACATGGTGTTTTACCTCCGGTGGATCGAAGAACCTGCCAGTCCCACTTTATCCCACTTTATCCCATTTTGCTATACTTTTCACAGGTTGTCAATAGGTAATTGATACAAAATAGAGTGTGAATTCCAATAAGACACTACATGCAATTAACATGCTTGCCCCGTATAAGCGCCCCTTTGACGCGAGGACGTAGACCCAGCACCAAATTGGTGCTGGGTAGACCTCGGGAGAAGGTAAGCTCTATGCGGGGTCAAGTAGCAATCCATCTGAAATAGTGCGAGATAACAGGCTGAGACACTATATGGTGGACAACTGACAAATGACAACTGACAGTTGACCAGAAGTCAAGTTAGTTGTTAGTGGTTAGTCGTCAGTGGTTATTCTTCCAGGGGAATAGTATCTTCTACGGCGCCGATTTCGCCGTTTTCAAAATTCACTTTAATTACAACCTTTATATCACTGATTACCTTATCGTACTTGCAGACATTTGCAGAGCACGTTCCTAAATCTACTTCTGCAGAGGCCGTATCTCCCCGGATCGTGAGCTCTCCTACAGCTCCTCTTGGAACAGCATGAGTCTCTCCCTCATCTACTGCCTCGGCATCGTAAGTTAACTCGTATTCAAGACTCTCTATTCCTTCAAGTTTAGTGGCTCTAATTATTACTGCCTTCTGATCGGAGCGGAGTGATAACTCAAGACCAATATCCTCCGGTGACATTTGCTTGATGTTTTGCTGTTCTTCGCGAGGTATCAATACGCCGCCCTGAGACCGAGACCAAATAAAATAACCACCCAAACACACTAAAATTACTACGACTACTCCAACAATCAATGCATTCTTCTTAATAAGCTCCACAATATTTATTTATATACAGAAAATTATCTAAGAGTCAAGGCATGCTGGAGGTGGGCTGTTTGTGGCGAATTTCCATTTGCATACAGTCCATTAATCGGATCATTTGCGTTAAAATCAAGGCTCAGCGAATACCGTTCTCCTTCAGTAATTACGCGTTCCCCTTTATTTCCATTGTCCCTTGATAGTGGCAATTCCGAACCCGGAGCGGTTCTTAAAGTATATCCTCCCCGTGGTTGCTCATTTTCCATTCCAAGGGTCCACTGTCTTCCAACCAAAAGAGATCGGGGATTAGATGAAACAAACCCGCCTCTTATATCCACCAATTCACGTTCAAGCTCACTAAAAGTTTCTTCAAGGCCGGTTTCACCGTCCAATATATTCTTTTTTATTCGACTATAGTGATACAGTACATCTCCTATCGGCAAATTGGTCCAGGGAATTTTAACTATAGTTACCTCTTCAGTTACACCATTTATGGTTCGGTAATAAGAAGATCCCGCAGAGGTCTCTGCTCTTTCTTGATTTGGGGGCGCGGGAATAACGCCGACTTTGGTGACCATCTCAGGCATCGCCATTAATTTTAGTTTGCGGAAAATTTAAAAGGTTGTCAATATGACAAAATATATCACCCCTTTGATAAACTCAGTGCTAGCCCACTTTTTCGAGGAGAAATTTTTCGAGGTCTTGAGTTTTGATTCTTTCTTGTTTCGCTGTGTCTCGATCACGTACCGTAACAGTATCATCTTTTAGCGTATCGAAATCAACTGTAATACAGAATGGCGTCCCAATTTCATCTTGGGCAAAGTATCTTTTTCCAATATTCCCGCGTTCATCCCACGCGATTACGAATTCCGATCTTAAACTGTCATAAATTTCCCGAGCTTTTTTAACAAGTTCCGGTTTATTTGCAAGCAAGGGAAACACGGCGGCTTTATACGGCGCAATTTTAGGATTTAATTTAAGAACCACTCGATCACCATCCTCGTGATAAGAATCGAACAAAACTATTCCAACCAAACGGGATAATCCAAAGGTCGGTTCTATAACATGGGGGACGAATTTTTCACCAGTGTCAGGATCCGTGTATGATAAGTCCTTGCTCGAGTGTTTTGAATGGTTTGATAAATCAAAATCCGTGCGATATGCAATCCCAAACATTTCTTTAAAACCGAAAGGATAATTGTATTCTATATCCATCGTCTTTTTCGAATAATGAGAACGCTCAAACTCCTCATGTTCCCGCCATCTTAAGTTTTCCTCTCGAATTCCTAATTCCTTTGCAAATTCCCACATCTCATTTTGGAAATATTCGAAAGTTTTTTCCCAATCGCGCTCAGTTATAAAGTATTCGAACTCCATCAAATCAAATTCCAACGTTCTATGAACAAACTGTCCCA
>CAYIRD010000084.1:0-2632 GCA_964365755.1 uncultured Gammaproteobacteria bacterium
CTTGCGGATTGCCAAGGAGACCAAGTAGTACTCTCATCCTCTCAAGCGGATCATGATGTTTTAAGAACTCTTTATCTACTTTAAAAACAACTTTCCCAATAAAACTCTCTAAATACTCTACAGCTTGCTTATAGCTTTTTATTTTCATTCTTCGTAGTCTAGCAGGTATTATAAGATATGTGAAGATTTACCCTCGTCATTCTGGCAAACGAAGTGCGTCCAGAATCTCCAACCTCGATTAGAGATGCTGGACAAGCCAGCATGACGGTTGTGAAATAGGCTCTAGCCAAAAATTATTTGATAAATATTTACAGTTCTTCTATTTCCCAAACCCTTGGATCATTTATGAATCTTTTTACAAATACTCCAACAACTGGCACCGAAGAATTAATCAGCGATTTTATTTTCTCAACAGACTTTCGAATATCGTCTTTGTGTCTAACATCCTCAACTGGATTTCCTAAACATTCCTGATGACCGTGAACAATAATGCCTTTTGAATGGTGTTTTTCAAGAGAAATATCGACAATCTTGAACCTAAGTGGCTCTAATAAGTTTGGGTCAACCGACTCTTCCGCCAATTTTCCAACCAACCCTGCTTCTGTAATTGTATCTGGAAATTCTGCGCCAAACTTTCTGCGGCCAAACTCAGCAACAGGCTCCTGTACCCTGCCATCCATACAGCCAAGAGTAGTAAAAAAAGTTTCGTATGGTTTTGACATATTGACAACAAAATCAATTTTTGGTTTAATATGATTACCTACCCCGTATGTTTATCATACGGGGCTTTTTTATAACTACAATCTTCAACTGTCGTGGTAACTTTCTGTCTGCATTAAACCTGTCTGAAAAATTAAATACAAATGCCTTGTTTACCTTGTAGCACATTTCCAAAGAAAATCTGTTGGGAAGAAAAATAGCATAGGTTGGAATCTTTAACATTTTCACTATTTCAAGAGGGTAAATAAGGTCTGCGTCACCAGTCATAATTACAATCTGGTTGCATTTTTGAAATAATACATCTTTGACAATATCAACCGACAAATGTACGTCTACTCCTTTTTCTTTCCCTGATGTCTTAGACCGATGACCCTTATAGAAAACAACATTTTGGGTATTTTTTACTTCTCTGTAGAAAAGCGCTTCTGCAGCAATGAGCTTTTTTCTTTGTACGGTAGGTTTTCCTTTATTTCGCATGCGCATGTACGAAGCATAGAAGAAGATCTTATCTACCCGTATAAGTTTTTTGACTTCTTTGACAAGATAGTCAAATGAGAGATATCGATCGGGTCCAAATAATTCGTTTTGTCCAGCAAATAAATTCGTACCATCGATGTAAAGATTTGTTATACCTTTGGATTTTCCGACGGAGGGTTTTGACATAAAGCTAATAGTACTACAGAAAACTTTTGACCACAAGCTCAATTGTGATAAAATGCAATAGCATTGATCAAGTTAAGAGACGTTTTTATCTAACGCATGTCAAAGGAGAAAATTCCCTACTGCTTCCTCTTCAAACAGCAGCCAGAAAATCTGGATTTCATTTTGTTGGTTCAGAACTTAATCGTTTTATAGAGGGACTAAGAACAGCAGGTATTCCTCAGGGTAAAATTCAAGAAGAAAAAGTCACAAAAGGTAAAAAGATAATTCAAGTGTATAATTTTATTTTAAGAGCAGATAGAGAGCGAGCAAATCAAGCATGGCGAAACGATACGAATTTGGAGAGATTTCTTTCTCATCCTGTTTTACGAGTCTATGGCCCAGAAGAAACGCCTCCCTCAACTTTTCTGATTCAAAATAGAAAAGGAGTAAGGGCTCTTCGCAAATTATTTTTTGATTTGGGATTAGTCAACGCAAAAACAGGTAACTTAGAACAGATTCGGAATGCGATTTTTGAAGATTCAAATTGCCCTGTGCCAATTTTTTTCTATCGTAAAACTTATCTTTATCCTCTCGATAGAGAAGATGGATTAAGAAGATTTATAGAAGAACGTCTAAGGTAATTTGTGGGTCGGGATGGAATCGGACCATCTGCTTCTTCTTTATCAGAGAAGCGTTCTACCGGTGAACTACCGACCCATTTTTGAGGCACGAGCGGGATTTGCACCCGCGCATCGCTGTTCTGCAGACAGCTGTGTTAATCTACTTCACCACCGTGCCATTTGCTATAGAGTAGGCTAATCTTTTCTTCAACAATTCTCTTTGTTGTCCAGTTTTTAGATTATATTCTCTCACTGTCGCATCTTTCTTATCTTTATATGCTTCATAATAAATGAGTTCTACAGGTCTTTTGCCCTTAGTAGAACTTACTTTTCCTAACCTGTGAGCTACAACCCTTTTCTTTAAATCATCAGAATAACCAATATACAAATCTCCATTTTTGCATTTAAGAACATACACGTAATGCATGTTTGTGTTCTGTCTGCCTACGGCAGATCTACCGAAGACAGACAGCTGCGTTGCCGCTTCGCCACCGCGCCTTGCGTTAAATACTAACATATTAACCACAAAAAATCCATCCTTGCTCAAATGAACTTGGATGGAAAATTTTGTTGTGAACATATATTCAACCAGGAAGTGGTAGGAAAACTAGATAGATTTGTTTTACCCTAAGTTATAACGGGCAAAACCA
>CAYIRD010000085.1:0-2509 GCA_964365755.1 uncultured Gammaproteobacteria bacterium
AATTTAATTCGTGAAGTTGCAGGATGGTAGTAGTCATAGTAAATATTAAAAAGTAAATATAAAATATATTGATGAATGATGATGCAAATATTAGAGAAGATCAAAGTTCGGAAAAAGAAATAAAAGATATTGGGAAGAAGAGTTCGAAGCGTAACAAGAGGACTGAGGAACTTGAGCAAAAAGTAAAAGAGCTAGAAGATCAGCTAAAAAGAGCGGTAGCAGACTATAGGAACCTTGAAAAGAGACTTGAAGATGAGAAAAGCGATTTTGTAAAGTTTGCAAATCGCGAATTATTGGCGAGGGTTCTGCCTTCTTTTGATACGCTATTCTTAGCAGAAAAATATGTTACAGATGATGGAATTAAGGTTACAATAAAACATCTTCAAGATGCTCTAAGGGAAGCAGGGGTTGAAAGAATTGTAACTTCCGGAGCAGTGTTTGACCCAGAGAAAATGGAAGCGGTAACAACAGATAGCGGAGAGGAAAATAAAGTTTTGGAAGAATTAAGACCTGGATACTTATTAAATGGTAAGCTTTTAAGACCGGCCCAAGTAAAGGTGGGCCAGCCCACCTGAGTGCGATGCCAATATACTAATGCATACTAATTATGCGAATAATTATTAGTATGATTAGTATAATTCGTATATTCGCATCGATAAAATAAATATGAGCAAGATAATAGGCATAGACTTAGGAACAACAAATTCATGTGTGGCGGTTATGGAGGGAGGAACTCCAAAAGTAATCTTTTCAGCCGAGGGAAGAAATGTAACTTCATCGGTAGTTGATCCCGTGGATCGCGTTGTCGGTGACGTTGCAAAGCGCCAAATGGTTTTAAAACCAAAGAGGATTATCTACTCGATTAAAAGACTAATGGGGCGCCGCGCAAGTGATCCTGAGGTTGAACGGGATAAGAAACTTCTTCCTTACACAATTAAATCCGGAAAAGAAGGTGCGGCAGTTGTTGAGGTTGAGGGTAAAACCTATACGCCTCAAGAAATCTCAGCACAGATACTTGGTAAGCTAAAAAAAGACGCTGAGAGCTATCTTGGAGAAAAAGTAACCCAGGCAGTAATTACAGTTCCGGCATATTTTGATGACGCACAGCGTCAGGCAACAAAACAGGCCGGAGAGATCGCAGGGCTTGAAGTCTTGCGAATTATAAACGAACCAACAGCAGCGGCGCTTGCCTACGGCCTTGATAAAAAACATGCTCATACAATTGCAGTTTATGATCTGGGGGGCGGGACTTTTGATATTTCAATTCTTGAACTAGGAGAAGGAGTATATGAAGTAAAAGCTACAAACGGTGACACACATCTTGGAGGGGATGATTTTGACCAGGTAATAATTGACTTTCTAGCAGATGAATTCAAAAAAGATAATAATATTGATTTAAGAGCAGACCCTCAAGCATTACAGAGACTCAAGGAAGCAGCTGAAAAAGCTAAAATTGAGCTTTCAACTTCTGCTGAGGCGGAAATTAATCAACCTTTTATTACAGTAGGACCGGCAGGACCATTGCACTTAACCATGAAATTAACCCGCGCAAAACTTGAGAGCCTAGTTGATCCTCTTGTTCAAAAAACCATTGATCCGGTCAAGGCAGCTCTTAAAGATGCAGGAATAGATAAGAGTAAGATTGATGAAATAATTCTAGTTGGTGGAATGACGAGAATGCCAAAAGTCACAGAAGCGGTTACTTCATTTTTTGGTAAAGAACCCAATAAGAGCGTTAACCCGGATGAGGTTGTAGCAATTGGAGCGGCAGTTCAGGCAGGAGTTCTAGGGGGAGACGTAAAGGATGTTTTGCTTTTGGATGTAACTCCATTAACCTTGGGGATTGAAACACTTGGAGGTGTTGCGACTCCGTTAATAGAAAGAAATACCACAATCCCATCAAAAAAATCGCAAATATTTTCCACTGCTGCAGATAATCAAACACAGGTTGAAATTCATGTTGTCCAAGGAGAGCGTCCTGTAGCCAGCGACAATAAATCACTAGGCCGTTTTATCCTAGACGGGATCCCGCCTGCGCCTCGCGGCGTCCCTCAAATCGAGGTAACTTTTGATATTGACGCCTCAGGAATTTTATCTGTTAAAGCACAAGACAAGGCGACCGGTAAAGAACAGTCAATTAAAATAACAGGTTCTACAGGATTATCAAAAGATGAGGTTGAAGAAATGACAAAACAGGCAGAAGCGCATAGCGAAGAGGATGCTAAGAAAAAAGAATTAATAGACGCAAAGAATTCTGCGGATGCACTTATCTTTACAGCAGAAAAATCATTAAAAGATGCGGGAGATAAAGTTAAGGAAGATGATAAGAAGGGAATTGAAGAATTAGTTCGCCAGCTCCGGGAAGCAACCGGAAAAGACGATAAAAATAATATAGAAGCAAAAACCAAGGAACTCTCGGATGCTTTATCAAAAATAGGAGAACAAATGTATAAAGAGCAAGGGGCAGCCGCCTCCGCCTCGTCTGACTCGGCTTCGGACGAGCCAAAGG
>CAYIRD010000086.1:0-2428 GCA_964365755.1 uncultured Gammaproteobacteria bacterium
AGCTCTTTTTTGCAAAACTTGCAAGAGAAAACAGAGCAATTCTGATTAATAAAAAGCCGATAATTGCAGGCGCAGAAGAAATAAAAGCAAATAGACGAGCAAGAAGCGCGAAGGTACGAATAATTGAAAAGATAATCGACAATTGACATTTGACAACTAACAACTGACATGAATAAATATTTTAAGTTTACAATTATGTTTTTGGGTGTTGCGGCTTTTGTAACTCAGGTAGTAAGTATTTATTTATCTAACACAAAATCGCTTGAAAGTATTGAGGCAACAAACTTGCGAGCAAACGTTGACGAGATCTCGGAAGAAAATATAAAACTTCAATCCCAAGTTTTGTCTCTTTCTTCTTACACGGCGATCTCATCCCGTGCAGGTGAGTTAGGGTATAATGGAACACAAGGCTTTGTTTCTTTATATGACCCAGTAGAGATTGCCCGCAAAAGATGAAATGGGAAAACCCAAGATACTTCCTAACTCTCCTTTTCCTCATTTTTCTATACGTAGTTGTTATCGCAAGGCTTTTTTGGTGGCAGGTAATCCGTGCCTCTGAACTATCGGATTTAGGTAAAGCTCAAAGTTCACAGGTTCTAACAATTCCAGCCATTCGGGGAGAGATAAGATCGCGTGATGATTTTCCCCTTGCAACCAATATTATCTCCTATTTTCTGTATGCAAACCCAAAAGTTATAGGGGATAGGCAAACTTATGTTAAAAAACTAAGTCCTATGTTAGGAAATGACCCAGCCTCTATTTCAGCCAAACTTTCTTCGGATCTTTATTGGGTGAAGCTTGGAGCTGGGCTTGATCAGGATAAAAAGCGCGAGATTGAGAAACTTTCTCTCAAAGGTCTTGGTTTTCAGCAGGAATATACGCGCTTTTATCCCGAGGCCTCAATGGCCGCTCACTTGATAGGATTTGTTGGAAAAGACTCAACAGGCGCTGATAAAGGGTATTTTGGCGTTGAAGGATTGTATGACGAACAGCTTTCGGGACGTACAGGAAAACTTTATGCTATTCGCGATGCGCTTGGTAATCAAATGCTGGGAGATACGCGAGAAGACAAGAAAATTGACGGTAGAAGCTTAAAGCTGACGCTTGACAGAACTGTTCAATTTGCAGCCGAAAAACGACTTAAAGAGGGCGTAGAGCGCTATAACGCGGATGGCGGGAGCGTAATTGTTATGGAAAGCGATACGGGTGCAATTCTTGCCATGTCCGCCGTTCCCTCTTTTAATCCTCAAAAATACTATGAATTTGATCCAGGTTCCTATACAAACCCGGTGCTTTCAAGTCTTTATGAGCCTGGTTCAACATTTAAGGTTTTAGTTATGGCAGGAGCAGTTGATGAGAACAAGGTAAAACCCGATACGAAGTGCAATATATGCGCTGGGCCGATTCAGGAAGGAGACTACAAATTAAGGACTTGGAATGATAAGTATTTCCCAAATACTACAATGCGGGAGGTGATAATCCATTCGGATAATATAGGAATGGTCTTTGTAGGTAAAAAACTGGGGCTTTCAGGCATGATTAAGTATCTTGAGAGGTTTGGTATTGGAAAAATAACAGGAATTGATTTACAAGGAGAAACAACCGGAGTAATTCGTGCAAGAAATTCATGGTATCCCATTGATTTGGCAACATCTTCTTTTGGACAAGGAATATCAATTACGCCAATTCAGCTTGTGAATTCCGTAAATGCGATCGCAAACGGCGGAAATCTTATGGCGCCTTTCGTTGTATCTCAAATTATTACAGAAGACGGCAAAGAAATAGACATAAAACCAAAAATCAAATCAAAAGTCATTAAGGAATCAACGGCAAAAATAATAGCGGACATGATGGTTTCGGCGGTTGAAGAAGGGGAGGCAAAGTGGACAAAGGTTAAGAATTATAAAATTGCGGGGAAAACCGGAACTGCACAGATTCCGGTTGCAGGGCACTATGATCCAAATCAAACAATTGCTTCATTCATAGGATTTTTTCCGGCGGATGATCCTAAAGTCACAATGCTAGTTTTGGTTGATAGGCCAAAGACATCGATTTACGGTTCGGAGACTGCGGCTCCAATATTCTTTAATATCGCCCGCGACCTCATAAAATATTACAATATCCCCTCAAACTAGCAAGGAGTCTTCTCTACGCTCGCAATGACAGGCTCAGATTGGTATAATTTGCGTATGGCCCGCTATCAAAAGATATATTTCATGGGCATAAAGGGTGTTGGTATGGCGACGCTTGCTGTTATTTCGAAGCAAGCGGGATTTCTCGTTTCAGGATCTGATGTCGAGGAGAAGTTTATAACCGATAAGATTCTCGATGAGGCTGGAATAGATGTTCGAATAGGTTTCAAAAAAGAGAATCCAGAGGACTTTTTTAATTCAAGCCCCAAAGACGAATGCTTATTTATTGCGACCGC
>CAYIRD010000087.1:0-2425 GCA_964365755.1 uncultured Gammaproteobacteria bacterium
CAGCTCGGAGACTACGATGGCGACGATGAGTTTGAATGTGTTGTTGATTTTCATATTCATTAAAATTATTTGCTTATAAATTTCTTCCTGCCAAGAAAATAGATAATGCTCAAAATTACTGAGATACCTACTGGTGGCAGTACATACAGTACAAGGTTTGCGATATTGAATAGAACTGACACGCTGGCGTTTAAAATACTGAACAGCCACGGCACAAGATATGCGTAGGAAATGTACATCAGGAACAGCCAGAGCATGGCCTTGATGAAATTGTAGAGCTCCCACATGCCGAAGGCCTTAACTACGATGTCGTGTAGTACTTTATAAAAACGGATCACGTACAAAAGCAAACCTAATGTGCAAAAAGTGAAAGCACTATAAAACGCCCGGACAAAGATGCTCGGCTCGGATAGAGGACTAATAGCTTGCCATTCAAACTTGATTCCCAAGGCAAAGTGCCAGAGCAAGAGAACTAACGCCAAAATTATATATGTCGTTGCCGAACTCGCTATCTCCTTAGCATTTTTCAGCAGAACCTTTTTGTGCCAGTCGTTATTTTTCATTTGCTGATTTATTATCATCTTTATTCTTTTCGGATTCTTGAGCTTCCTTGTGTTCTCTAATAACTTTCAATATTTCTTTCCAATGCTCCATTCTTCTGTATTCATCAGAATCCTCTGGATAGGTGAGCCTGTTTAATTCGCCCTGCCATTGATCCAAATTGGCGATTGTAAAAATTCCACCGAATATAAACACCGCTAGATTGATAGTCTCTTTGAGTTGTTCCTCGTGTTGTCGGGCAAAATCTGTTTCGACACCATCACCCCATCCTGTGAATATCCGGCCTATGTAGCCAAAGTTTTGATCATTCTCTACTATCGCCTTTATACGAGAATCAGACCAAGAACGCATAACAAAAGCGAGTATTTTCGCCCATATAATCGGATCAACGCTTGGAAACAGTTCCTTGGACACTTCATCCAAATCCTTATCCCACTCTTTCCCTCCACTCCAAATGCGAGAGCGAGACCATTCAAGAAACCTATTAAGCCACACTCTTGAGATGATGTGATCTTTGAGGTTGGAGATTGTAACCTTCCATTTTGCAGGGAAATAATGCCCCCATATATCGTATGCTTCGCGGGATTTTGGTAACTGATCGAGTATGTCGTTATAGATCGGGAGGTGTTCAATGTAAACGTATGTATGTTGTGAGCCAACAATTTGCTCTGTCTCATGTTTATCAATATGACCTTCCAAATGCTTGAAATAAGAGAAAGCGTTGCCTGTATTCCCAGTTAAGGCTTCTTTCGATACATACCTGATTATCTGGTCAATGATATGATCCGCCTCAAAAGTTTTAATATCAACCTCCGTTTCTTTTCTATTCTCCTTATCCTTCGCAAACTTTGAAAATTGTTTTTCCCAGAATATAAAGTGCCACTCTAAAACCTTTGGAAAGAACTCCGGAAAGACAAGAATAAAAATCTTATTTCTGTTTTGTATATTGCTTAAAAAATCTTCAAGAAGTTTAGGGAGAATATCCCACTTTTCTTTTTCATCTGATTGTAAAATCGAATCAACCTGTGTAGAAAAAGCGACAAAGAAATCCTTTTCACTGAAACGATTCCCCGTACTTTCTTTTGTCGTCCAATAATCTTTCCATGAGACGATGTTATCCCTCGGCGATTTAGGAAATCCAGATAGATATTTCAGTCTGAATGTATCCTTGTCACCCTTTACCCATCCATAAAGTCTAAGGGCTATCCAGAAGAGGGCGATCAGTGATAGAAGCCATAAAATAAACGCAATAATTTTTACTGCGACACTTTCTACACCCATAAGAAACGGAGAAAGCACAACAATCCCTAAGATTATTAGGAATGGCTTAAATAGCCAGACATAATCAAGTGCAACATGGAGATCGAGAAAGTTCCCTTTCCGTTCACCATCACCTAGATGGTGAATAAATATGCCTATCGCAAAAGAAACCAGGAGCGTTAAAACAGCAACACCTGCGCCCTGCATCAAGTCCGGAAGAGGAGGATAGTTAAGAAAATTCAATATTGTGCATATAAAGTCTTTCTCCATATTTTTTATTCCCCGGTCCAATCCTTGCACAAAATCTCGGCCTGCTCGAGGACGGTCTTGGTGGCCTGTTCCTGTTTATCCGGCGGATATTTGTATTTGTTGAGCAATTTCTTTACGTACACACGAAGCTTTGCCCGAACACTTTCTTTGAGAGTCCAGTCAATGCTGGTATTTTTACGGAGCATCATCACCAGCTCTTGAGCAATTTTCTTCAGGGTATCGTCACCAAGTTCTTTTATCGCTGTCTCGTTCTCACAAAGAGCGTCATAAAAGGCGACTTCATCTTCGGTTAAGTTCATGTCCTTGCCACGCTCTTTTTCCTCTCTGATTTTCT
>CAYIRD010000088.1:0-2366 GCA_964365755.1 uncultured Gammaproteobacteria bacterium
GAAGTAGCCAAGCTCCTGCGAGAGTCAGCACAAAGCCGATAGCAATAAAGAGCACGCCGAGCCATACTACATCGAAGAATATGGTGATTACGATTCCCCCAAAAACAAGGCCTCCTGCGAACCTGATGAGAATCATGGTAAGACGTTGCCTCACTTGATAGTCTCCTTTCTAAATTTAATCCGTGTCAAAGAGCAAATTGCAACGCAAATTTGCGATGCAGACCCTGTAGGATCGCTCTTGCGATGCGAGGACGTAGCCCTCGAGAGCAAGTAAGATTCCTAGCAGGGTCAAGTTTGTAAAGAGCTATTCAAAAAAAGCACGCTAAGCTTTTATGCGCACTTAGAAAAGTTCTCCTGAACCTGTCTGGATTATACCACGTAAGCAACAAGTGACATGTAACAATTGACATGTGACCAATTACTTGGTAGGTTTGTTAAGTAGAGTTTTTCTAAAAGCGGTGAGTTGGTTCGCAAGTTTTTCTGCTTCTCCCATGTATTCAATATGGATCGATTCGCTTATATATTTATCTCGTAAAGCCATATCTAAGCATGAGGCTACTTCGGATAAAGAAGTATAAGATCTATTAAGATAAAGAGCGAAATCTTTATCAGTTGATCTGTCAGCACCTTCCGCAATTGCTAAAACTATAGAGTTTGCTGCTCGAACAATCTGATCTGTTAATAAATACCTTTCCTCGGATGGAAAATGCTTTTTAACCAAATCTTTAATCCGCATTCTGAATTCAATTGCATCCTTATATACCCTAAAGTCTCTGAATCTAAATTTTTGTGCCATGCACTTAATTAATGTCACATGTTACATGTTAAATGTCAAATGTACTTATTGTAGACTAATCCTGTATATATTGTAGGGGGCGCTTTCAGATAACCGCGTAACAATTGCTATACTTAACCCATTGGGCCAGGGGAATACAAGATTATCCAAGAATCGGCCGTTGTAAACTGTATTTAGGTTGCCGCCGTCATATTCAACTATATTTATTTTTCCGTCTCGTGCAGAAATCAAATGCCGCCCGCCCGCATGCCATAGATAATTATTTGGGCTATCTGAGATTAGATAGTTCTTATCCTCACGAATATCATAGACGTAAATTTTTCCTGCTGTAATTTCTCTTTGATCTGGTGTTGAATTGACAGACGGCACAGGATTTCTAAGAATAACAGGGAGCCTTGCGCTGATAGAAGCTTCATAAAGAATTTTATCTCCCTCGGGTGCGGGCATTATGTTCTTAAAATGGGTTAGTGCAGCTTTTGAGAGATCACGGGACAGCGAATCTAAAATTTTTTTGTCAAGCTCGGATTTTTGCTGTTTCCAATCCTCTTCAACCTGGAGAAGTATATTTGTTACGTCTCGCGGGGTTTGATTTTTACTATCTGCCGCTAGCAAATAATAGGCACCATTTGGGAGCTTTGCTAAGAGTTCTTTCCCGTCTGGCGAGAATGATAGCTCTTGAACGCTTGAAAAGTCGTCCAAAACGTCTTCAACAATTTGAGTGCCTGCAGCCTCAAGAAAAATCAAATTTCTTGCGTTCATATCAAGAACGTAAATACCGTTTCTTGAGGCAGAAGCAGAAGCGACAGCATAGGAAAGTAAAGACCCTGAGCGATCCATGGTTACTGCAGAGACTCCAATAGTAGTAACAGCTTCAAGTTTAGGGGCGGCCGGGAAAAGAAAGGCATTTGCCTCAGAAACTAGGCCGTTTTTGATAATTATCCTCTTCGTCCAAGGCAAATACCCGTCTTTTTCAATTCTGACGTCATATCCACCCGGTTTTAAGTTGATAGTGTTGTTAGTTGCTGTTGTTAGGTTATTATTTATAAGAAGTCGGGCGCCGTCCGGCCTTGAGGTAGCAACCAGAAGTCCGGTACCTGAAATGATTTTGCCCGAAGAATCGCCATTAAGAGAAACTCTATATCCTGTGGCGTAGAGAATGGCCGCAATTGAGCCTAAGGTAATAAAGAGGCCAATAAGTATACCTGAGATAAGTATGCGCTTCATAGAATTGGAATGGTCAAAATAGCTAAAATGGTTAGAATAGCTAATACATTATATAGATTTTAAAGGTTATTTCAAGCTTACCAATCAAACCATGCAGCCATTCAGCTATTTAGCTATTTTAATGTTGTTTGATCTCTTGTAAGTTATTCTTTGGGATGCTATAAAAATAAAGTCTTATTCAAGATTTAAGAATTGATCGAGAAAAGATATATTCTGATTATGTTAAGCAAACGTGTTGGGATTGATCTTGGAACCGCTAATGTTCTGGTGTACTTAGCTGGTGAGGGTGTGGTTTTAAACGAACCCACGGTTGTTGCTGTTCGTGCAGATGACAACAAAGTTGTGG
>CAYIRD010000089.1:0-2312 GCA_964365755.1 uncultured Gammaproteobacteria bacterium
TTTTCAACTTTATTTCCCCTGCTTGCTATTAGTTCGAATCCTCTCGGGTAAAGGTGTCTTCGACGTGCTACAAATTGTACAGTTGATTTTCCGACTTTGAGAATGCGATAGATATCATCAAGTGGATTATTAGCTTCGACCCACTTAGTAATCAGCACTCTTCTGCCAAGACGTATCTTCTCCTCAGTGGTCATCATAAAATTTATGATTTCATCAACCTCGTTACCGTCTTTTGCAGCCAAGAACGCGTTTCTTATTTCGTTTAACGCTTCTAAGACATCCTGTTTTGTTAACCTTTTATATCTTCTCATATACAACCCGGTCGACTGTTCGACGGACTTATTGTAATATTATCACACCTTGGCTCAATTATATTATTTCTAATAGTAGTTTATGATTGGGGTTACATTTTGGGGAGAAGGCTTTGGCCGGATAAAACTCGGGCTATGTCAAAAAAAGTAATGAATAATATTAGAGCAAGCAACATTGCAAGGCCTATTGCGTGGGCCATAGCTTCATATCGTGGAGATACTTTTTTGCGAGTAACAAGTTCGATTATGATGAAAAATAGGCGGCCTCCGTCAAGTGCCGGAATCGGTAAAACATTGACTACTGCAAGATTTAAGGAAAGAAGAGATACAAACCACAATGTAGCAACTACCCCATAAGATACTGCCTGTCCTGTCAGCTGCGCCACCCCAACCGGCCCTGCAACGCCGGCGGGAGCTTGCCCGTGAAGGATAAGATTGATTGCCATATCACCAATCCCTTGAATAATGAGATAGGAAAATTTAATTGCTTCAAGGGTTCCAAAAAACGGCGCTGAATACCACGGGTATTTCTTAACCTCTATATTTGAAATGGCAACCCCAATTGGTCCCTGACCTTCTGGAACTTTTGTTCTGGGTGTAATTTCAATTTCAAATTCCCTACCATCTCGCGCGAGTCTTAGCTGAATTGGCTGGCCTCCTTTCTCTTTTGCGATTTTTGCAAAGTCCTCAGTTTTAATAATTCGCCTTTGATTGATTGTTAAAACTTCATCCCCCTTTTGAATCCCTGAGACTGCGGCCGGAGAATTTTGAGCAATATCAACCACGCGAATATTTTTTGTTGGAACCGCAACTCCATGAGCGGAGAAAAGATAAGAGATCAAAACAACTGCGAGTAAAAAGTTCATTATTACTCCGGCAAGAACTATTGTTGCGCGCTGCCAGGCAGGACGGGCAAAGAAAGCTCGATTCACGTCCGTTATTGGTTCGTTGTTCGTAGTTCGTCGAACTGAACCGCCGCCGGCAGAATCCTCACCATATAGTTTGACGAAGCCGCCGATGGGAAGAAGATTTATGGAATATAGAGTTTCACCAATTCTTTTACCAAAGACCCGAGGGGGGAATCCAAATCCAAACTCCTCAACTTTTATCCCAAATTTCTTAGCGAATAAAAAATGTCCCAATTCGTGGATCAAAACTAAAACAGAAAGAACTACGATGAAAGCAACAATTGTGATGATCATGAATATTTATTATACAGAATAAAAGCGAGGAGTGAAAGTTAGAAGATATCTACTGGTGGACCACCTCTTTTACCTGGGTTATTGTAGGCTTGAGCAATTGCGTCCTCTACAACTTCGCGCCTTTCCTGTTGAGATTGAGTCAAGATTTCACACTCCTCCCCTGCGATTACAATTTCCTTGGTGAAGGGAATTACTTGAATACTAATTGCATCGAAATTGTATTGATTAGGATAATCTGACCGGCTTTCATAGTTCCAACCTAAAATCCACCACACAGTACTATCTGCGAATCGTTTCTGTTTTTCTTCAAATTTTATATCCGGTTTTGACGGCTTAGCAATCTCTATTAGGTCTTGCAGAGTCCGATCGACACCCGACCGCTCGAAGATTGCACGAGCTATGCGATCTGATTCTGCTCCTAATTTTCTGGCCGAATCGGAAGCAGATATTATATTTCTCCGCCTTAGGATAGGTCCTCGTTCTAACGCTTCCTGTATCGACATACCAAGGATTATAGCATATTACTTTCCGATTTCAAACCTTGAAAATCTGCCAACGGTTATATTCTCCCCCAACTTTGCGATTGATTCTTTTATTAAATCTTGAATGGTTTTTGAGGGGTCGCGGATGTACTCTTGCGAAAGAAGATCCGAATTGTCTTTTGGGTTCATTGATGCAACCTGCATTGCAATTTCATGCGTTAAGGTTTTAAACTCATCCGTCCTTGCAACAAAATCAGTTTCACAAAGAACTTCAACAATTGCCCCCACCCTTCCTTGATGAATGTACGAATCAATAA
>CAYIRD010000090.1:0-2177 GCA_964365755.1 uncultured Gammaproteobacteria bacterium
CCTGGGGCTGGGAATACTATGATTGGCCTGCCCGCCAAAGCCTTGGCGTCGGCGGGGGATATCAGGGGGCGGGTTTCTTATGGTTTGGATTGAACCAGCCGGTTTTGGCTCGTGATTTTGACCGCTGGAACCCTGATAATGAACAATATTACCGTGAGATGTCCTCTGCAATTTATTCAAGAGACGTCCGGCAGATTGAAGCCTTGTCTAGAAAATACCGAATATCATACTTTTTGCTTGATGAGAGTATTTTCTCACCCGGCAATAAGCCTAACTCGCTTTGGCACTATGAAACCAAGGATACTTTTGCAAAAGCTCTCAATATCAAACTTGAGAAGCAATTTGGAAATCTTTATCTATATAAAGTGGATTCCTCTTTAGGCACAAGCTTTATACAAGCGCCTTTCAATTTAACATTTGTAGGGCCCGCTGTAACAGGTGGATTTGTTGATCTTGCGGCTCAAAATCATGGAGACTACATATATTCAGACACTCCCGATTTTACGTACTTTTCGCGCTCGCTCGTAGACAGGTATGACCGCGTTGATCCCGCCAATATTTCCATTCTCAATGACTTGCTACTTCTCAGGATGGGAAAGAACAAAGGATACAATCTCACGGATTCATGGAAGTCAAATGACATTTTTCCGGAATTTATGCGGGAGTCGTACGATCTGACTATAGAAAAGCAGGGTCTTCCTTTTATTATCGACGACGAGCAATTCATTTCTTTCCCGCTGACCGCGGTCCCTGCTAATATCGCATCTTCGCTTGAACGGTCAGAACATTGCATAGAGACATCTGAAAAATCGGTTTCCGAAATCAAGAAAAGCGAAAATCTTGTGACTTTTAGGGCAAAAGACGCTGCATCCTGCGGATTCATTAGATTCCCAAGCGCAAAACAGGACTTTGGAAGTATGGTTATTGTAGAGGCAAGAAATCAAAAGGGTCTTCCTATCCGCTTGTGTATAAGTGAGAATATTACAAATAGGTGCGGGATATATACTCCGCTTGATTCGGGAAACGCTTTTAAGAAATATGTTTTCATGATCCCACCACAGCCGTCCGGCGCAAGCGGATACGCTGTGCATTTTAATACGCTTGGAATCGGGAATGAAGAAAGTTTGAATGAGGTAAGGTATGTTCAGTTTATTCAAATCCCATATTATCGAATAGCAAGCCTCTCATTTATAAAGGAAGGATATACTCCTAAAACAAACTCTGCTCTGATTACCGAATCGAATGAAATAAATCCATCTTTATACCAAACACAAGTATCTTTTAAAGATGATGGTGAGGGCCTAATAGCGCTGTTTAAAGCCTACGATCCCGGCTGGAGCGCCTACGAAGTCAAAGTCAGTTGTAAGTGGTCAGATGTTAGTTGTTGGCCAACCTTGGCTCTTCCCTTTTTGTTCGGAGACGAAATAAAAGAACATGTCGAATTAAATTCGTGGGCAAACGGCTGGCTACTCCCCAAATCGTCAATCGTCAATGGTCAATCGTCAATTGTCATTGTCTACCTTCCCCAATATCTTGAATACGCAGGGTTTGCAATTCTGGTATTAACTTTTCTCTTTTTTCCCCTGAGGTTTTTCTATAGCACGATTCTTAAGAAAAATAAACACTCCCCCGCCGCCCAAAATCAATCCTAAAGCCAACAATCCTGTTCGTTTGGCCTAAACAATCACACATAATATTGTTTGTCAAGAGGTATTTTTGTTTCCACGACTTTTCCACATTTTTTTTAAGTAATTTAAAAAAGATTGAAGAATCAATCTAAATCATTATTCAAACTACTCTAGGTCTAGCGGTTTTAACGTCGAAATTTGCTATAGGTTGCATTATTTGGCGGTTTTGTGCTATACTTTGAACAGGCTCATAAAATGAAACTTTTAAAATTCTTCAGAGCAAAAAAAACAAAAAAAGACGGCGCTATTGCTATGCCGAAAGTAGTTGACTTCTATCAGGATTCAATTGAGAAAATAGGTAGGGATCAGTTTAAGAAGCTGGTCGAAAAAGGTTTGAGCATCCCAGTGTTTGCTTTCTGACTTGCATCGGGCAGTATAACGCTGGGATACAAAGTCAGAAAATCCGCCTTCGCGTAAAGTTACGGCGGGCAAAGAAAAAAGAGCATCGCTTTCGCTACTGTGAAAATAAATCCTTAAGTACGAAAAGCA
>CAYIRD010000091.1:0-1981 GCA_964365755.1 uncultured Gammaproteobacteria bacterium
GAATTTCGTAAGATGTCCCATGAAGCTTCCGGACTCCGTCAATCACGATTGTACGAGTACCTTTTCTTTTGATTTTCGCACCCATGGAGTTTAAGAGATCTATCACGTTGTCAACCTCAGGTTCCTGGGCGGCGTTCTCAAGAATCGTTCTGCCGCGAGCAAGTACAGCTGCCATGATCAGTGTTTCTGTCCCTGTGTGAGTGTTTTTTTTAAAGCGGTAAGTGGTACCTTTAAGTCCGTTAGTTCTAACATGGAAATATCCGTCGCGGCTGTTATAGCGTGATTCAGCCCCCATTTGCTCAAGCCCGTCAATGTGCCAATTAATGGGCCTTGCCCCGATCCTGCAGCCCCCGGGGTTTGGAATTAGCGCTTCTTTTCTTCGAGCAAGAAGAGGAGCAAGAAACATGGATGATGTCCTTATTTTTGCTCCCATTTCAAGCGGAATCTTAAGGCTTCTAATGCTGTTAACAGTAATTTTAATCGTATGTCCGGAAAGTTTGACTTGACCGCCAATTTCCTTAACCAGCTCAAGCATTACAAAAACATCTGATATCAGCGGTATGTTTTTAATCTCCACAGGTTCATTCGTAAGACAGGCAGCAATTATTGCTTTTAAAACCACGTTCTTAGACCCCGAAACCGTTACTTCACCCGCCAACTTATTCCCCCCATTAATAATGTATTTCTTCATTTTGTTAATTGGTCACTTTGTCAATTTGTTAATTTGTAAGTTGCTCCGCAACTTTATACACGTCTCCTGCCCCCATGGTAACCACTACTCTATCTGGCCCTTGAACATTTTTCTGGATGTATTCTACCACACTAGGAAGGTCTTTAATTAGGACAACACGAGGCTGAATTAATCTTATGCTCTCGACAAAATCCTCATCTTCCGAGACTGTATGCGTAGCAGCATCCCTGGCAGATGCAAATGTGGGCAAGATGATAAGCTCAAAGACGCCGCCAAAGGATCCTACAAAGTCTTTGAATAACGCTTTTGTCCGGGAATAAGTATGGGCTTGGAAAACAAGTGTTATTTTCTTATCAGGATATGCTGATTTCAGCGCCTCAATGGATTTTCGAATTTCCTCAGGATGGTGTGCGTAGTCGTCGAATATTAAAACACCTTCTCCAGTCTCTCCAATTTTCTCAAGTCTTCTTTTTGCCCCTTTAAATTCCGGCAGTACTTTTTGAATTTCGTTTATCGAAATACCAAGTTCGCAAAGTAAAGCAATAACAGCAAGAGAATTTTTGGCATTATGATATCCTGGGATCGACAATTCAAAATTCCCAAGTGAAGTACCATTTCGCAAAACCTCAAACCGAGAAGAAAGTCCTTCCTCTCTGAAATTCTTTATCACGAATTCATTTCCTGCATCAGTCCCATATTTAATAGCTTTTAGCTGTTGGCTATTAGCTATTAGCTTTTTAATTTTTTCGTCGTCACCGTTAACAATGAGAAGACCATCCTGACTAACGTTTTCGATAAACTCCCTATATGCCGTGACAACAGACTCTAAATTCGGATAAACATCGGGATGGTCAAAATCGATATTGTTTATGATTAAGTACTTTGGTTTTTGGTAAAGAAACTTTGGACGTTTGTCAAAATTTGGTTCCGAAAAATATTCATCTGCCTCTGCTATGAAATACTTTCCGCTCCCAAAATGCCCTGCCGGACCAGTTGGGAATATTTCAGAAGTTCCTACTGTGAAGCTAGGATCCGACCCTAATTTTGTTAAACAGGATGCGATCATGCCGGCGATTGTAGTTTTACCATGAGCTCCCGCGATTGAAATGCCCTCGAATTTTCTATCGAACACATCTCCATCCATAAATAAACCTACCGCTTCTCCATGAGAGATTATCTTTATGCCATTATCTTTTGCCCAAACTACTTCTTCATTGTTAAAACCTTCATGCGCAGCGGTCGCAATAAATAAGCATTCGTCTTTGGGGCTTGAATTAAAAAAGTCCTCTG
>CAYIRD010000092.1:0-1970 GCA_964365755.1 uncultured Gammaproteobacteria bacterium
GCTTATCGAGCTTCTTGTCGTAATTGGAATCTTGGCAGTTCTTCTTGCAATAACCCTTATCGCTATTAATCCGGCAAGGCAATTTTCCCAAGCGAATAACACAAAAAGAAGCAGCGATGTTAATGCAGTTCTTAACGCCGTCGGACAATATGCAGCAGATAATAAGGGTAATCTTTCGGCTCTTGCTATTACCGCAACACCATCGGCAATAGCAAGTACTGCCGTTGCTATATGTGATGACTTGGTACCTCGATACCTTGCCGCAATGCCTGTAGATCCTTTAACAAATAATGGTACAGCAATCACAAACTGTGGAGCAGCTTATAACACAAACTATAACATTTCCCAGAGTGCGACAGATAATAGAATAACAGTAAGTGCTCCTGCCGCAGAACTTGGATCTACAATCTCGGTGACAAGATAAAAATAAACTAAAAATAAATTACAGAGCAGCCGCAAGGCTGTTTTTTGTTTATGCAACCCCTATTGACTTTTTATATAATTGTTTGATTATACTTATTAAGTAATGCAATCTGTTCAAAGATTTTTTAGAACAAAATACCGTAAGGGATTCACATTAATCGAACTTTTAGTTGTTATTGGAATTCTTGCTGTACTTCTTGCAATAACTCTTATTGCTATTAACCCGGCACGTCAATTCTCACAAGCGAACAATACCAAGAGATCAAGTGACGTAAATGCAATCCTTAATGCCTTAGGACAATATGCGGCAGATAATAAGGGAAATATTACTACAATAGGTATCCCTATAGGATCAGGGAGCGCGGCAGTAATTGGAAGTAATACGGGAGCAGGCCAAGTAAATTTCTGTCCTAATGTCGCACCAACATATATTGCAGTCATGCCTGTTGATCCGATAAGCGGATCTTGGAACACTTGCAATGATTATAATACTGGATACACAATTTTTCAGTCTGCAACTGACAGTAGAATAACAGTAAGTGCTCCTGCCGCAGAACTTGGATCTACAATATCAGTGACGCGGTAAGACTAGAACCAACCTTTTTTAGATTCTTTCTCAAATTCGTGGAGCAAGTCTTTTTGCTTTCCTTTTAATTTCTTGGGAATTTCGACTTTAATTCTGACGTAATGGTCTCCTTTTCCTCTTCCCTGCACTCCTGGAACTCCGTGGCCTTTAATTCTTATCAGTGCTCCGGGCTGCGTACCTTCAGGGATTCTGAGTTTGACTTGGCCGTCAACTGTCGCGACATCAATTACATCGCCAAGCGCTGCCTGGACCATTGAAATCTCTTCCTCAGTAATTATGTCCTGTCCCTCGCGGACGAACTTATTGTGGGGACGAACGCCGACTATAATATCAAAGTCGTCAAACCTTATCCTTGAATTGCTCCCGACACCTGAGGGAATTTTTATTTTCTTTGAGCTTCCGTTGATATAAATTTGCTTCTCAACGCCTTTTATCGCCTCCATGAAGTCAATAGTTATAGAATAAGTAGGCTTGCGTCTTCCAAAGGGGGATGCACCGCCGAAGAATTGTTCGAAGATTTCAAAAGGGTCTGTAAAACCTCCGAAATCAAAATTGGCTCCATCTTCACCCTGAGTCCCACCGAAGGGTCCGCCCGTTGTATATGTATAGGTAAACGGGCCTTGCTGACGCGCGCCTGAACCGCCGAACGGGTTGCCTCTGAAACCGCCTCCGAACGGGTCACCCGCGCCCGCTCCTCCATTTTCAAAAGCAGCTGAGCCAAACTGATCGTACTGTTGACGCTTTTGAGAATCAGATAAAACCTCATAAGCCTGATTTATTTCTTTGAACTTCTCCTCGGCCTCGCGTGTTTTATTCCGGTCAGGATGATACTGCAATGCAAGCTTTCGATAAGCCTTTTTAATTTCGTCGGCGGATGCGCTTTTTGCTACACCCAAAAGCTGGTAGTAATCTTTCTCAGCCATAATATAGAGTATATTTTAGCAAATTTGAGGTTCGTTTG
>CAYIRD010000093.1:0-1621 GCA_964365755.1 uncultured Gammaproteobacteria bacterium
ACTTGTAAATAATTTGGAATACTATTATATATTGCGTGAGGATCCCCAAATCTTTCTCCATTTTGATAATATCCCGTTGTAAGAGTCGCGACAGAAATTATTATATCTTCATCACGTGCTTGTCCAATTTCGTAAGTCTTTCTAATCGTCTTACCATCTATTGTTAACTCATCAAGATTTCCCTGAAATAACTCAGGATAAGCATGTACATCGTCAATTCCGTGCCTTAAAACGGTGAGATGAACTTCACTGTGAATTCCTTCCTTGCTTCGCGGGATAACTTTTGTTTCTCTGGGATAAGGAGCCTCAATTTCAAGATCTTCTAATTTGTGTGTTGCCTCACTGCCGGTTCCATCACCAGGCTTAAACGCAATAACATAAAGTATTCCAGGCAAACCGCCATCGTAGAAAACTTTAGATTCGCTTCTTGCTGAATTTGGTTTATCAGGTGTAGGAACTAATCTGCAAGCTATGTTGGCATCAAATGCAATTCTGTTGTTTGTGACACGCTGATAAATAGAAATCGCAGAATGTATCGGAGCCTCGAGTCTTGAAAGCGGTATTCCCGCTACTTCTTTTGACAACATAAGGCAGTATTATAACACAAAATTGCGATTTGTCAAACTATGGGATAGTTTGCAGGCATCAAGCAACTGCATCGATAAGCCTTACTTTCTGAAGTATTCTTTTAGCATTGTCACTAAGGTTGTTCTTCCTTTATTGGATTTTAGATATCTTTCTCTTCTTTTTGCGTCTTTCATGTTTTTGTAAGCTTCGTAATGAATTAATTCAAGAGGAAGATAAGGCTTTGTTGATTTTACTTCACCTAAATTGTGAGATTCGACTCGAGCTTTTAAATCTTCTGAGTATCCAATGTAAATAAAATTTCTAGAGGAATTATGAAGTAGGTATACGTAGTAGAATTTCATATTGCTCAGGTACCATTCGGTACCTGGCTGCGGTCCCATTCCTCACTTGCTTCTAAAGACGGCAAAGCAAGGTATCGAATGGTACCTTGCAGGGACGCTCGGACTCGAACCGAGAAAAGCAGTTTTGCCTGCCCGCAGAAATTGCAGGCCAGGAGGGAATCGAACCCCCAACAGAGGTTTTGGAGACCTCAGTTATACCATTTAACTACTGGCCTTCGTTGCAATGCAGGCGGGGAGACTTCTGTCCACGCTTGTCAAGCAAGCGAGCTCCTCCGTCCGCTCCATTTCACCACGTCCCTATCTCCCCTATTATACTACTTCAACTTATCTGTTTCTTTATGATCTGTCCTCCGCATTTTCCCTTGCGCCTTTTCAGAACTATTCGTTCACGGCTTAAGGAGCAATTGCTGGAGGACGTCACTTATTTTAATTTATCTGTCTCGCGGTGTTCCGTCTTTTTTCTGCAATGAGAGCAAAACTTATTCAGAAGAAGTTTTGCCTCTGTATTTAACTTATTTTTGGTCGTTACGTAATTTCTATTTTTACAAACAGTACAAACTAGCCCTACTGTAATTCTATGTTCACCTTTTTTTGCCATATAAATTCCTCCTTTCCTTATGAGCCGACGATGGGAATCGGACCCATGACCTAGTCATTACCAATGACTCGCTCTGCCACTGAGCCACGTCGGC
>CAYIRD010000094.1:0-1593 GCA_964365755.1 uncultured Gammaproteobacteria bacterium
ATAACTCGAAAGTGTAGCACGTAATATCTGAGGGGTTTCTATGACTGTATATTTTATTTTACTCTCCCGAGGCGATGTTGCCCACCAACTTAATTAAGTCACCCCTTAAATACAACTCAAGTGCTTATTAACTGGGCAATGAGTGAGACAATCTGTGCTACTTGTGCGCCCCTAGCAAGTAACTTACTCACAATTTTACTCCTCCTTTTGGGCTCTGGGTTCTGTTTAAGCTCCTGGATCAAAGATATCAAGGCCTTCTTATCAGTGCCTTTATAGTTTTGTTCGAACTCCAATTCTAACTTATTAATGATAGAAATTTCGTCAGAGATAATATTTGTAGAAGCATCTGTAGAATTGATATTCAGTCTAGCTTGAGGGCCCAAGATAAACGAGCGACTATGAAGTTCGTTTTTATAATCTTTTAGTACATTTATCCTCGCTTTAATACTATTGATTAGCCTTTGAACATCAGAAGGCACACTGCTTAGATGATCAATATTTGAATCGGGACTTTTTGCTAGTGAAAATTCTCTCTTTGGAGCATTATTGGGTAGGCCGCGTTTGACTTGATCTTCCCATTCACCAACAAGACGGTAATAATGGTTCAGAAATGCAGCTAGGCCTTCTGGAGGATTTTTTGATTCTAATTCAATCTTTTCGATCCATTGGAATCCTAGATCTATGCATTCCTCAAGGTGATTTATCAATTTATTGTTCATTTGCAAGTGTTGACCTTGTGGCTGGGAGCATGATATAACATTCTCGCTTCGCAGTCAAGCTTCCCCCTTCGCTAAAGTCTTCGATCCTGAGGCCTCAGATCTTCGATTCCGAGACTCAGATTCGAGGAACCGAAGGGCTATGGCGGACAAGTCGAGGGGCAAAGAAAGCGATTTACTTACAAGGAGATTATCTTTTCCACTGTTTTATATCTGGAGAGAAATCTACTTGATATTCGGGAATGCCGAGTGAAATTCCATAATTTGTAGCTGCTTGGTATTCTGCAGGATTGATTCTATTTATTTTAAAGATTTTGTCTTTATAGATTATATAGTGGAATTTATTGTTTTTGAAGTCAACATACCATGCGTTTTTATGAGTGTAGTCAAGGGATTTTGAAACTTCAGTTGCTATATCATCTGCCTTATCCTCAGCAACTTCAACCGTATGTAACGTCCACTGTTTAATCCATGGAGTTTTATGCTTCTCTGTTACTGGTTCAATCTTTGTTTTCAGGATTTTTACTTTTCTTAAAAGAGATGGGTCATTCAAGCTTTCTTGGATGATTGTGCCTTTATAGTCCATGAGGCAATTATAGCAGAAGAAAATATTACTCTGCGATTGCAGTTTGCGATGCTTCATGCTACAATTATGGTCCTATGGATTATAAAAATATAATTACCATTGAAAAAGGAAAAAGAGGTGGGCAGCCAGTTATTCGCGGCATGCGTATCGCTGTACATGATATCTTGCAATGGCTTGCCTCAGGCATGAGTACAAAGGAGATAATAAAGGACTTTCCTGAATTAACAGAAAAAGACATAAAAGCTGCCCTTCAATTTGCAGCAGATAGAGAGAAAAAATCCCTCTATGCAT